>JBDUCK010000105.1:0-9884 GCA_040003485.1 Ferruginibacter sp.
AAGATATTGCAGGAACTGATTTTACTATTGGTTTTGATACAGCTGTAAATACAGCGGTAGAAGCTATAGATAAAATACGGGATACGGCAGATGCTCATGACCGGTTATTTATTATTGAAGTAATGGGCCGTGATGCAGGCTACATAGCCCTGCATAGCGGCATTGCCACCGGTGCAGAAAATATTTTGATCCCTGAGAAAAAAACGGACATAAATCATATCCTTTCTTCTTTAGAGGAAAAAGAAAAAAGAAAAAAGCTGGTAAATATTATTGTGGTAGCCGAAGGAGAAGAATTTGGCGGCGCCGCTGAACTTGCCAAGATCATTAAAGACAAAATGCCTTCGCTGGAAACACGGGTATGCATCCTGGGGCACATACAACGAGGAGGCTCTCCCAGTTGTATGGACAGGGTTATTGCAAGCCGCATGGGCTATCATGCAATTGAATGTTTAAGAGATGGAAAATATAATGTTTTTGTAGGCATTGTAAATAACCGCATGAACTATATACCACTGAATGAAGCAGTAAAAAAGAGACAACGCATTAGTGAAGAGTGGATGAAAATTGTAAAAATACTGGCAACATAATTATTACTGAAGCCGCAATCTTCAAATTTTGATCAACATTAAAAATACCAAATAACTAAATGAGTAAAAATATAAGTAAATACCTGCATACCCAGATGGACAAAGAAGCAGGTATAGCACATTCTCAAAAAAGAACAAAAATAGTTGCAACAGTAGGCCCGGCCTGCGATACATATGATAATTTACTATCGCTTGTAAAAGCAGGTGTGAATGTTTTTCGTTTAAATTTTTCTCATGGCAGCTACGAAGACAAAATAAAGGTGATAGAAAATATAAGGAAAATAATGAAAACCGAGCCTTATAATATCGCCATACTTGCAGACCTGCAGGGGCCAAAACTAAGAGTAGGCGAACTGGAAGATGGCCGGCTGGTATTAAAATCCGGCGATAGATTTATTTTCACTACCGAAAAAATGGTGGGTACAAAAGATAAAATTTATGTATCGTACCCTAACCTTTCCAAAGATCTTAAATTAGGCGAACGGGTGTTTCTGGATGACGGAAAAATGGAATTAAAAGTAGAAGAGATACTGAACGATAAAGAAATATTGGTTAGCGTTACTTTAGGCGGAATTCTTACGCCAAAAAAAGGCGTAAACCTTCCTGATAGCGAACTGACCATGCCTTCACTTACCGAAAAAGACCTGGCCGATTTTGATTTTATAATGGGGCAAAACCTGGACTGGCTGGCACTTTCGTTTGTAAGGAAAGCAGTAGATATTATCAATTTAAAAAAATTAATATCAGACCGGGGAAGTAAAATAAAAGTGATTGCCAAAATAGAAATGCCCGAAGCCTTAAAAAATTTAAGGGATATTATTATTGAGAGTGATGCAATAATGATTGCCCGTGGAGACCTGGGTGTAGAAATCCCTATTGAGCAGGTGCCGGTAATTCAGAAAGATATAATCCGTAAATGTATGCACAGGGCCAAACCTGTAATTGTAGCTACGCAGATGATGGAGAGTATGATGGATCGCACAAAACCTAACCGAAGCGAAGTAAGTGATGTGGCCAATGCAGTACTGGAAGGTGCAGATGCAGTAATGCTTAGCGGCGAAACAGCTACCGGTACTTATCCTACGCTGGTGGTAGAGACGATGAGTAAAATTATTTTAGAAGTGGAGCGGTCTGTCTATGACTATGACCGGGACGATATACTGGCACCCCAACCACACTCTCCTTCATTTTTAAGCGACGGCATTTGCTATAGTGCCTGTAAACTGGCCAAAGATACCCAGGCAAGTGCATTGATCGGGATGACGCAAAGCGGTTATACTGCGTTTATGCTTAGCAGTTACCGCCCAAAAACGCCGCTGTATATTTTTAGTAAAGAAAAAAGCCTTATAAGCCAACTAAGCCTTAGCTGGGGCGTACGTGCATTTTATTATGGCGAAGAAGAAAGCCTTGATAACATCATTTTTGACCAGATAAGTATTTTAAGAGAACGTGGATTTGTAAAAAAAGATGATGTGATCATTAATACAGGCAGCACACCTGTAGCTCAACATTTACCAACCAATATTATTAAGATAACGAGGCTGGAAGATTAATTGGTAAAAAATATAAAAGCAAAAAGAGTATATAAAGGTTGGTAGTTCCATGCTGCTTTACATACTCTTACTTTATTTACATTTACTCTTTTCTGCTTATTTTTTCTATGGCCAGAGACAGATAATTAAAGCAGCAATAATATTTCCCACCACAGTATATGCGCCATTAATTAAATGTAATCCTGTAGGCCTTTTTTCATACAGGTAAGAAATACTTATTGCCGCTGCACCAAAACAAAGGCCTGTTACCAATCCAAGTTTTACCCCGCTCATCCAACCGGTAATTTCCAGCCTGGAACGTAAGACTGCAATACCAAAAGCAGTTAAAAACATTAATACAAAAGAACCAATCATAACAGTGGCCATACCTTTTGTGGCGCCTGGATTCTTAGGGTCAATCCCGGTAAGCTCCAGCCATTTATTTGCAAACAATACTTTTGAATACCATATTGCGCCGAGTGCAAAATATCCAAGTGCTCCACATAATACTGCAATCCAGTTTATGTCATTTAAAAATGCTGTGCTCATGTTTATTAATTTTGGGGTTAAAAGATATATTACGAAATATACAACCTGTTCCACCATTTTGCAAGTATGATAAACTATCATCTAAAAAAATTCCGTGGTCTAAGTAATACATCTAATGGGGAAGCAGATGCTGGTACGGCGTTCTATCAACAAAAAGATAACATGATAACGGCAACGTATAGCGGCGGTAGTATTTTAAGCGGGCAACTGATAGTAATTGTAAATGAGAATGGGAGCCTTAATATGCGTTATCAGCACATTAATAATAAAAACGAACTGATGACAGGCCGCTTTATTTCTACTCCTCAAATTTTATCCAACTGGAGATTAAGGTTGCATGAAAAATGGCAATGGACAGGCGGCAATTGCAGCAAAGGTGAATATGTGATTGAAGAATTTTTTAAATAATTTTATGCAGCTTCCATTTTTTGCCGCATAAATTTCAGCAAAGTTTTCTTTGCGCTGTTTTTTATTTTCTTTTGAAAAAAACTGTTCCAGCCAAGCAGCCATCCGCTGAAACCCAATGCCTGTGTACTCCATTTATGTAAACTAAACCCATCGCTATGCTCAATAATTTTACCCCCGGCCATTTTCATGTGCGCCTTTATTTTATTCACAACCTTTCTTCCCGTTTTTGAAAACGTGTAAGTTGCTGTCCAGTCGCAGGTGTAGTACTCTTCATCAAGTGCCTGGATATTGCCAAATACAATGGATAGATCTTTGGCACTTTTACAAAGCATTTCCCACATTG
This sequence comes from Ferruginibacter sp., assembly GCA_040003485.1. Lineage (GTDB taxonomy): Bacteria > Bacteroidota > Bacteroidia > Chitinophagales > Chitinophagaceae > Ferruginibacter. The sequence continues at coordinate 3,420 of JBDUCK010000105.1, forward strand.
CTTTTACTTCATACGCCTGTAACAATTCAAAAACCGGGTCAAAGAAAACTATATCTTCACTGTAACAGTCATTCATTTTTTTATAGTCCAGGCGCTGAAAGGCACTGTAAAAATTATTTATCAATTCTTCATTTGTAGTCATAACAAAACCAGTTTGTTTCAGTAAATTTAACGATCTAAAATTAAGATATTATGAATAAGCTTCTACTACTGTACATCATTTGCTGTTTTTCCTTTGCTTCTAATGCGCAAAACGCAGATAGTACCTGGTTTGTAAACAACTACTCAAAAAAAGAGATCTACATCAGCATGAGAGATGGGGTAAAACTTTTCACCTCGGTATATATTCCAAAAGACAACAATGAAAAACACCCCTTTTTAATGACACGTACACCTTACTCCTGTGCTCCTTATGGCGAAGATAAATTTATTCAGGTATGGAGTAGCTATAAAATGGCTTATGCAAAAGAAAACTACATTTTTGTAACGCAGGATGTGCGTGGGCGTTATATGAGTGAAGGTGTTTTTGAAGACGTGCGCCCTTTTAATAAAAATAAAAAAGGAAAAGAGATAGATGAAGCAAGTGATACTTATGATGCCGTAGACTGGCTGGTAAAAAACATTGCAAATAATAATGGTAACCTCGGCGTATTTGGCACTTCTTACCCAGGATTTTACAGTACGGAAGCCGCACTCAGCGGACACCCTGCTGTAAAAGCCGTAAGCCCCCAGGCGCCCGTTACCGATTGGTTTATCGGCGATGACTTTCACCATAAGGGTGTATTCTTTGCAATGGATGGTTTTTCATTTTACTCAACTTTTGGTAAGCCACACCCTGTGCCAACCCAGGATTATGGTACCGGTTTTAGTACATCCATAAAAGACAATTACAAATTTTATCTTGAGGAAGGCACCCCAAAAAATCTTGATAAAATTATTGGCGATAGTATCCGTTTCTGGCACCAGATGAATGAGCACCAGAACTATGATGCCTGGTGGCAGGCCCGCAACGCAAGGGTTGGCTTATACAATGTAAAACCGGCCATGCTTTGGGTAGGCGGTTTGTTTGACGCAGAAGATTGTTGGGGTGCATGGAACTGTTATAAAGCCACCCAAAAACAGAGCCCGCAAACAAACAGTAAAATAGTAATGGGCCCATGGTATCATGGCCAGTGGAGCCGGGAAGGAAGCTTTATGGGAAATGTAAGATTTGAAAGCAACACATCAGATTTCTATCAGAAAAATATTGAAATTCCTTTCTTTCAATATTATTTAAAAGGAAAAGGAAGTGTAAATGAAATTGCCGGGGCTAATATATTTTTTACCGGTGAAAATCAATGGAAAAAATTTGATAAGTGGCCGCCGGCAAATACGGAAGAAACAGATCTTTACGTAAATGAAAATAACCAGCTTGGATTTAAAAGTACTGACTTGCAAAAAAGCGCAGCCGAAAATTTTTATGAATATACAAGTGACCCTGCGCACCCGGTGCCCTATACTGAAGATGTACACAATCACCGCACCAGAGAATATATGACCGATGATCAGCGCTTTGCCAGCCGCAGGCCTGATGTACTGACATTACAAATGAATGAATTAAGGGAAGATGTAACGCTAGCCGGTCCGGTAATTGCAGATATTGCAACCAGTATTTCTACAACTGATGCCGATTTTGTGGTAAAGCTGATTGATGTTTTCCCGGATGATTTTGCTTATCCTGCCAACACATTAGGTAACGGCAAAGAATACCCGATGGGTGGGTATCAAATGCTGGTGAGGGGAGAGATCATGAGAGGTAAATACCGTAACAGTTTTGAGAAGCCGGAGGCATTTGTACCCGGCAAAATAACACACGTAAAATTTGAGTTGCCTGATGTAGCACATACGTTTAAAAAAGGCCATCGCATAATGATACAGCTCCAAAGCAGTTGGTTTCCATTGGCAGATAGAAACCCCCAGCAATTCTTAAATATTTACAAAGCAGATAAGGGTGATTATCAAAAATCGAATATTCGTATTTATCATGATGCGGTCAATCAAACAAAATTTATTTTACCTGTAATAAAAAATTAATGAAGCATTTATTTTTAGCATTTGTAATCTTTTACAGCCTACAGGCATCGGCACAAACAAATACCAATTTTGTAAAAGAAAATTTTATAAAAATGGACACCGTTATTAAAATGCGGGATGGAATAAAATTGTATACCGTTGTATATATTCCAAAAGATACTAAAGAAAAATACCCTATCCTTTTAGAACGTACCCCCTACTCTGCCGGCCCTTATGGCGATACCAGCTATGCCCGACGCATTGGCCCCAACCCAACACTGATGAATGAAAAATATATTTTTGTGTACCAGGATGTAAGAGGCAGGTACATGAGTGAGGGTGTAAACCTGGAAGTAACACCTTACCTGGAAAATAAAAAAAACAAGAGCGATATAGACGAAAGCAGTGACACTTATGATGCTGTGGAGTGGCTTATAAAAAATATAAAAAATAATAATGGCAGGGTTGGCCTTTACGGTATTTCCTACCCCGGGTTTTATGCTACCGCAAGTTTGCCTGGTGCACACCCGGCAATAAAAGCGGTGAGCCCGCAGGCACCTGTTACAGATGAATTTGTAGGTGATGATGCCAATCATAATGGAGCTTTTTTTCTGCTGGATAATTTTGATTTTATGAATTATTTCGGCAAGCCCAGAACCGGGCCTGTAAAAGATTATGGCAGCCAGGTTTTTGATGAAAGGGCTAAAGATATGTATGCTTTCTTTTTAAAGCTTGGCCCATTATCCAATACCCAGTCCGCTAAATATTTTAATCACAAAAGTTATATCTGGGATGAATATTTGCAACATGATACCTACGATGATTACTGGAAAGCAAGAAATATACGGCCACATTTAAAGAACATAAATATTCCCACCCTGGTAGTGGGTGGCTGGTTTGATGCAGAAGATCTGTTTGGAGCTTTGAATACTTATTCATCTATAGAAAAACAAAGTCCGCAAAATAAAAACCGGCTGGTGATGGGGCCATGGACGCATGGTGCCTGGGAAAGTGGTGAATGGAAACAGTATGCCAGTTATGATTTTGGCAGCAACACCAGTAAATTTTTCCAGGATACATTAGAGGCAAGATTCTTTAATTTTTATTTAAAAGATAAAGGGACTTTTGATGCAGCGGAAGCTACCGTTTTTGAGACCGGCAGCAACCAGTGGAAATCGTACACAAGCTGGCCGCCTGCCGGTGTACAGTATGCAGATTATTTTTTACATGATGCCCAGGGATTATCAACTCAACAAGAAACTGGCAACGCCTTTGATGAATATACCAGCGATCCCAACAAACCTGTACCTTACACCAACGGCATTTTTGGCGGACGGAATAATGATTACATGGCCGAAGACCAGCGTTTTGCTGCCCTGCGGCCGGATGTACTGGTTTATGAAACAGCAGCACTTACTGAAGATGTTACACTCGCCGGAAAAATACATGCAGGCCTGCAGGTAAGCATAACCGGTACCGATGCAGATTTTGTGGTAAAACTTATTGACGTGTTACCGGAGAATGAGCCCAATTTTAAAAATGCACCAAGGGGGTTTCAAATGGCCGGCTACCAACGGCTGGTAAGGGCAGACGTGATGAGAGGGAAATTCCGCAACAGTTATGAAAAACCCGAAGCCTTTGAACCAAATAAGATCAGTAGCGTAAAATTTGATTTAAATGATGTTGCACATACCTTTAAAAAAGGGCATAAAATAATGGTGCAGGTGCAAAGCAGTTGGTTTCCGCTGGTAGACAGGAACCCACAAAAATTTATGCGGATACCAGAAGCAACTGCAGCAGATTTTCAAAAAGAGAACATCAGGATTTATCATTCCAGTAAAATTTCATTGCCGGTTTTAAAATAAAAGCATTACAAAAAATAAAGTATCTACACTTATTAAAAAAGTATCTATGAAACAACTTGTTTTATTTTATTTTATCATCATGGCGCTCTCTGCATCGGCCCAAAACAATGTAAATATTGTTCCTATGCCTGCAGAAGTAAAACTGGGCACAGGTAATTTTGTAATTTCTCCATCAACAAAAATAATCCTGGAAGGAAGTAACCTGGAAAAAACTGCGCAATTCCTGAATAATTATTTGCAAAAAAATTATGGCTTCTCCCTAAAAATTCAAAAAGAAAATGTAACTGCCAACGCTATCATATTAAATTATGAAAGAATGGATATGCCTATTGCAGGGGCGTACCTGATGAATATCACTAAAGAAGAAATTTACATTGCCGGAGACAATGAAGCAGGTGCTTTTTATGGAATGCAAACATTATTGCAACTTCTTCCTGTATCGCAAAATGTACAATCACTAAAAAACAATATTCAGTTATCTATTCCACAATTAGCCATCAAAGACTATCCACGCTTTGCTTACAGGGGAATGCATTTAGATGTGGCCCGGCATTTTTTTCCTGTATCATTCATAAAAAAATACATTGATTATTTGGCTGCATATAAATTCAATCGCTTTCACTGGCACCTTACTGACGACCAGGGTTGGCGCATTGAAATAAAAAAATATCCGTTGCTTACCAAAGTTGGTGGGTATAGAAATGGCACCATCATTGGCCGATATCCCGGCACGGGAAACGATAGCCTTAACTATGGCGGATTTTACACCCAGGCACAAATAAAAGAAGTTGTAAAATATGCCGCTGACCGATACATAGATGTGATACCCGAGATTGAAATGCCGGGCCATGCTTCTGCAGCCATCGCAGCCTATCCGCAATTGAGTTGTTTCCCCGATGAAGACACACCGTACCCGGCAAAATGCGTATGGGCGGGCCCTACCAAGGGTAAGCAGGTGCAACAAACGTGGGGTGTATTCAACGATGTATTTGTACCAACAGAAAATACTTTTAAATTTTTAGAAGATGTGATAGATGAAGTAATACCACTATTTCCCTCAAAGTATATTCATGTGGGCGGCGATGAATGCCCGAAAGAAAACTGGAAACGTTCAGCATTTTGCCAGCAATTGATAAAAGATAAAAATTTAAAAGATGAGCATGGGCTGCAGAGTTATTTTATACAGCGCATAGAAAAATATATCAACGGCAAAGGAAAAAAAATAATCGGCTGGGATGAGATACTGGAAGGTGGCCTGGCACCCTATGCTGCTGTTATGAGCTGGCGTGGCGAAGATGGCGGCATTGCCGCAGCAAAAGAGAATCATGATGTGATAATGACTCCCGGTACCTATTGTTATTTAGATCACAGCCAAACAAAAAATGAGGACAGTGTTACGATTGGCGGTTATCTACCACTGGAAAAAGTATATGGCTACGAACCCATTCCTGCGGTATTAAATGCATCGCAACAAAAACATATTTTAGGTGCCCAGGGTAATCTCTGGACAGAATACATAAAGAATGAAAACAAAGTAGAATACATGATCTTCCCTCGTATGAGCGCCCTGGCAGAAGTATTGTGGAGCCCGAAAAATAAACGGAACTGGAAAGATTTTGAAAGAAGATTGCCGGCAGTTTTTAATTATTACAAAAGCCTGGGAACAAATTACAGTAAGGCCTATTATGAGTTGGAAGCTACTGTAATTGCAGCTTTAGATAGTAATGCCACAGTTGCCTGGAGCCTGGAATCTAAAAGCAAAGAAGAAGAAATTACCGTAACCTATAATGGGCCGTTAAAAATATTTTTACAACAACAGGCTAAGGGCATTTTAAAAATGCCAATAAGCCAACAGGGTATTTATACAGGTTTGTCAGCATCTTCAAAATTATCACAACAGTTTTTCTTTAATAAAGCCACAGGCAAAAAAATAACGCTTGTAAATGAGCCATCAAAATCTTATCCCGGCAATGGTGCATTTACTTTAGTGGATGGAGTACAAAATGAAAAAGGATTGGCGAAATCAATTGAGTTTTTAGGGTTTAACGGAACCGACCTGGATGCTACTATTGATCTTGGAAAAGTAATGGAAATAAACGAAGCAGTTGCCCACGTACTGGAAGAAACCGGGAGCTGGATTTACCGGCCTGCATCTATTGAAGCGTTTGTTTCTGTAGATGGCATTACTTTTACGTCAGCAGGCAAATCGGATATCTTTATGCAGGTTTATCCACTCAATAAAGTGAGTGTTTCATTTCAGCAAATACAAACCAGGTACGTGAGAGTACTTATAAAAAATTCAGGTGTTATTCCGGCAGGTAGTGCCGGAGCTGGCGAAAAAGCCTGGTTATTTGTTGATGAGATTGAGGTAAAATAAGGTCGGTTTTTTTCGGCAGATTTTTTCTTCTATTTAACCAGGGAATGTGCAGCCACCGTAAAATCCAGTTTCTTCAATCCCTGTTGTATTTCGGGGCAACTCATAAATAAGCTCCATAATAAACCGCTGCGGTAATTTTCAATCATTACAACCATTGGAGCCTGGTTCAAT
>JBDUCK010000400.1:0-2943 GCA_040003485.1 Ferruginibacter sp.
ATTTCATAAAATATTAAAATTTGTTTGCATCTTTTTCATTACTAAAATCTTTTATCTCGTTTTTTTTATTTTCTACTTTTGATGAAATCTCTATACAAGTAAAAAGTAAAAAAATAGAATATTTTTTTGTCAATTTATCGGGGTCAATGCCTGTTTCTTTTGGTCCTTGATAGGAGCCATTGGGACCTAGATAAGTAACCATTTCAATTTTTCGCCCATAGTCGTAACCTATGGAATAACCAATTTTGATGATTTCGTTATCTTGATTATAAACTTTTTTGAAATAGGAAGTGCCATCATCACTTGGTAATGGTGGCATTTCAGCGCCTGAAGAAGTTGCCATTAGATTTTCCATTCTTGCTACGCCTGTTGACGAAATGCAATTTTTACAAGTCTCATTTAAATAAGTGCCATTGTTATTATTCCTATTAATAATCGAATAAATTCTTTCTAAATATATTGATATGGAATTTAAGTCAACAAATGATTCAGAAGTTAAAGAAAATTCATATAGGCCATATTTATCATCATACATTTCATCATTAACTTCAAAATTTAAATCAGCTAATTGTTGTCTTTTATTAAATTTCTTTTCAAAGTCGGGTAAATTTTTCAGAGTAAAATATATGTCATTAAAAGCTTTATATTTTTCTTCGATTTTTTTAGAAGGTTCTTCTTTTATAACTGAAAGAGTGTCAATAGCCGTAATTGCAACCGTATCAAAGTTATTCTCTTTAGTATAACTGCTGTTTTCTAAATTGTTATTGCAACTTACAAATATTAAAAATATCAAGATGGGAGAGTATGCTTTCATAATTTTGCAGTCTTTGAAATATTACAGCCAACGTTTGTATTTACGAAACTAAGCATAATAACTTTCGCAAATACATCCCAAGAGATGATCGACGAAAGTTACTATTGAGATTTTCATATTCCCATAAAAACAAACTTTACAAAAATTCATTGTACCGCTGAAATATTGCTTAACAGAATCCGAACAATAATGGCTTTGCAAATCTCCACTAATAAACTTCTATTTAAAAAAATCTGTGAGAACCCTTTTTATCCGTTTCATCCGTGTTTCCATCCTCCGCTTACGTAAAAGCTGATTACTGCTATTCTGTAAAAGTGAGTGACACAACGATGCCGAATGAAGATCAAATGCCTGTGCCAAAAAAATACCACCCAAACCCTTATTTTTGCTGCTATGGCAAAAGCGGTAAGCGAAACTCCTTTAATGCAGCAGCACAATGCCATCAAGGCAAAATACCCTGATGCAATATTGCTGTTTCGGGTGGGAGATTTTTACGAGACATTTGGCCAGGATGCCATCATCACCTCACAGGTTCTGGGTATTACGCTTACCAAGCGAAACAATGGCAACGCAGCATCTGCGGAGCTGGCAGGCTTTCCCTATCATGCGCTGGATACTTACCTGCATAAGCTGGTGAAAGCGGGTTACCGGGTAGCGATATGCGACCAATTGGAAGACCCAAAAATGGCTAAGGGTATTGTAAAACGTGGCGTTACCGAACTGGTTACCCCAGGTGTAGCTACCAACGATAAATTACTGGAGCATAACAGTAATAATTTCCTTGCAGCGCTGCATATTACGGAAGATAAAATCGGCATTTCTTTCCTGGATATCAGTACCGGGGAATTTTTTATTGCCGAAGGCGACAAAGAATATACCGACAAATTACTGCAGAGCCTGCAGCCTGCCGAAGTTATTTTTCAACGCAACAAACAAAAATTATTTAAAGAATATTTTGGCAATTCCTTTTTTACCTACACGCTGGATGAATGGATCTTTTCTGAAGTGTATGCTACCGAAAACCTGCTGAAACACTTTGGCACGCATAGCCTGAAAGGCTTTGGGGCTGAAGGTTTGACAGAAGGCATCATTGCCTCCGGTGCCATTTTACACTATTTAAAAGATACAGAACACCCCAACCTCCAGCACATTACTTCGCTGCAGCGCATTAATAAAGATGACCATTTGTGGATGGACCGTTTTACTATCCGCAACCTGGAACTGATTGGAGAAAATAACACATTATTTAAAACCATCAACAACACTGTTTCTCCCATGGGTGCCAGGTTAATGAAGCGTTGGATGCTGATGCCGCTGAATGATATTATCCGCATTAATGAAAGACTGGAAGCCACAGAATATTTTATAAAAGAAACGGATATCCGCCATAAGATTTGCCAGCACATAAAACAGGCCGGCGATGTAGAGAGATTGGCCAGTAAAGTACCGTTAAAAAAAATAAATCCACGGGAAGTACTGCAGGTTGCAAAGGGATTGCAGCAAACAGAAGCTATAAAAAAAATAGCCGCTGTTTCTTCAAATGAATACCTGAAACGCCTGGGCGATTCTTTAAACAGTTGCCAGTATATTTTAGAAAGAATATTAAAAGAAATAAATGAAAATCCACCGGCAGCCATCAACAAAGGTGGGCTCATATCCACCGGCATTCATGCAGAGTTGGATGAGTTGCGGGCCATTGCAAGTGGGGGAAAAAATTACCTGCTCCAGTTGCAGCAGAAAGAAGCTATTGCTACAGGTATATCTTCTTTAAAAATAAGTTTTAATAATGTTTTTGGCTATTATCTGGAAGTAACCAACCTGCATAAAAATAAAGTGCCCGACACCTGGATACGCAAACAAACCCTTGCCAATGCAGAAAGATATATAACACCCGAACTAAAAGTTTACGAAGAAAAAATTGTAGGTGCCGAAGATAAAATTCTGCAGATAGAGCAACAGCTTTTCCAGGAATTACTGAATGAGTTGCAGGATTATATTGCGCCTATGCAGGTAAACGGGCACGTAATGGCGGTACTGGACTGCCTTTGCTGTTTTGCAAATAATGCTTTGCAATTCAATTATAAAAAACCGCAATTGCATGATGGTGATGAGCTGGAACTTAAAGATAG
>JBDUCK010000106.1:0-9859 GCA_040003485.1 Ferruginibacter sp.
GCTGCTTCGCTCACTTTATCGTCAATTCTTGTTTCGCCACGCTCGCTTGTTTTTGTAATAATTATCTCACTGATGATATCATCAATATTCGATGCTTCCGATTCAACGGCTGCGGTGCAGGTCATATCTCCAACTGTTCTGTACCTTACTTTTTTTACAGAGACTTTATCAGTTGGTTCCAGAGTAATAAACTCAGACGTTGCTACAAATTGCCCTTCATGTTCCAGCACTTCTCTATCGTGGGCAAAATAAATTGATGGTAATTCGATATTTTCCCGCCGGATATAATTCCAGATATCTAATTCTGTCCAATTACTGATAGGGAATACACGAACGTTTTCCCCTTTGTGAATTCTGCCGTTGTAAGTATTCCAAAGCTCAGGCCTTTGCAGCTTTGGATCCCACTGGCCAAACTCATCCCTGATAGAAAATATTCTTTCCTTTGCTCTTGCTTTTTCTTCATCCCTTCTTGCACCGCCGATACATGCATCAAACTTAAACTCTTCAATAGTATCCAGCAGTGTAAAGGTTTGCAGGGCATTACGGCTTGCAAACTTTCCTTTAGGCTCCGTCAGATTTTTTGTTTTAATAGTATCTTCTACTTTACGTACAATTAATTTTTCGCCAATAGTATTTACCAGTTCATCCCTGAAGTCGAGAGCTTCCTGGAAATTATGGCCTGTATCAATATGTAATAACGGGAAAGGAAATTTTCCGGGCCTGAAGGCTTTTAACGCCAGGTGAACAAGCACTATAGAATCTTTGCCGCCACTAAAAAGCAATGCAGGTTTTTCAAACTGCCCGGCCACTTCCCGAAAAATATGAATGGATTCCGATTCCAGTTGTTCTAAATAATCCAGGCTGTGTTCACTCATCTCTCTATAATTAATTTTTTTGTACAATAATAGTTTCGTTGGCATGCAGGCCACATTCTTTTTTATCTGCATCTTCCCACCACCACCGGCCGGCCCTGAAATCTTCTCCCGGCTTAATGGCCCTGGTACAGGGGGCACAACCGATACTTACAAAACCCCGGTCGTGTAAGGGATTGTAAGGAATATTAAATTCCCTGATGTAGGTTTCCACCTGCTCTGTGGTCCAGTGCAATAAGGGATGATATTTAATTATTTGATTTCCTTCGTCCCACTCCACCTGCGGCAAATCATGTCGAACCGCTGAATGTTCGGCCCTTAGACCCGTGACCCACACGGCATTTCCGGCCAGGGCTCTTTTTAATGGCTCCACTTTACGTATATGGCAACAGCTTTTTCTATTATTTACAGATTCATAAAAAGCATTGGGGCCATTAGCTTCAACAAATTCCTGTAGGTTATACTGGTTGGGATAATATGCTTTTATATGTGTTTGATAACGCCCATTTGTACTGCTCCATACAGAATAAGTTTCTGCAAATAAGCGGCCTGTATCCAAAGTAAAAATGCTGATAGGTAATTTATTGCTGAGAATATCGTGAGTGATTACCTGGTCTTCAAAACTAAAGCTGCTTGAAAAAGTTACCTGGCCCGGGAAATGTTTAGCAATAAAACTTAATGCATCAGCAGTATTTAGTCCACTAATTTGGTAGATTATATCTGTAACATTATTTTGCAGCCTGTTATCCATTATGCCTTATTAAATTTATTTTTTCAGAAACGATCAGAGCTGATGGGGTAAAAATTCATTTACAAAAACTGTTATCCTCACAAAATAGCCAGCCAATAAATGAAGCTCATACTACATATTTCTAAAGTCTACCTAATTGATGGACAAAACTAAGGCAGAAACATTGAATCAAAAAAAAATATTTCTCTACAAAAAAGGTAGACTTAACCAAATATTTGTTAAAGCCTTTATTACAATGAGTTAGATAAGGTAACAAAAATCTAAAAGTGTGCTTTTTATTAGATGCCGGTAAAAAATATTATAGCTATTTTTGCAGTAATGATATCAAAAAAAACAAAGTACGGACTAAAAGCCCTTGGTTATCTTGCAGACCTATATGGAAAAGGCCCGGTATTGATTGCAGATATTTCTAAAAAGAAAATGATACCCATTAAATTTTTAGAGAGTATTCTTTTGCAATTAAAACAGCATAATATCCTGGAAAGTAAAAAAGGAAAAGGCGGTGGATATTATATGGCGGTACCGCCAAAAACTATTTCGGTGGCTACGGCTTACCGTATTATAGAAGGGCCTATTGCCATGTTGCCATGTGTGAGTTTGAATTTTTATGCGAAATGTAAAGATTGTAACCAAAAAAATTGTGGCCTCAACAGAATGATGATCCTCACCAGGGATGCTACCTTAAAAGTGCTGGAGAAAAAAACTTTATACGATTTAATTGACTGGTAGTTGATGATGGAATCACGGATGACACGCCCGCCTGACCGGATGGGCAGGGATTAAACACATAAAATACGGATTTTTTATACCATAGCCGATTATGGAAACAGTCCCGCCTGAACGGGCACGGATGAAAGGGGTAAAGCAGGTAAGCACGAATTGCTTATTAATTTGAAGAAGCTCTCTTTACCAACAATTTTCCAAACCGGTTTTTAACTTCATCTATAGCTTTATACAGATAGGCTTTGCGTTCTGTATCGCTGAATAAATTCGTTTGTACTGCATCGTTTGTAAGCTCACTTAGCCTGACACCAAGCAGCCGGACAGGCGTTCCTTTTTTATATAATTTATTGAAAAGATCTTTTACAACCGGGATAATTTCATCATCTGCGTTGGTATATGGAACAGTGGTTTGCCTGCTGTTGGTTTCAAAATCGGGATACCTTATTTTCACTGCTACACAACCGGCTACTTTTCCATCCTGCCGTAATTCATAACATATCTTTTCGGTAAGTCTCACCAGTTCTGCCTTTAAGAATGGCATATCAATTTTATTTTCATAAAAAGTATTTTCCGATGAAACAGATTTTGCTTCATGATATGCACTTACTTCTCCACTATGATTGCCCTGGCTTTTATGCCATAAATCTGATCCCCATTTACCCAACCTTTCTTCCAAAACTTCAATGGCAGTAGCGCTGATATCTTTAATGGTAAATATGCCCATCGATTTTAAAATCAAATGTGTTTGTTCTCCTACGCCGGGAATTTCTGCGACTGATAACGGCGCTAAAAATTCTTTTTCTTTACCAAAAGGAATCTGCAGGTAACCATTTGGCTTTGCCTGGTTGGTAGCAATTTTTGCCATCATTTTATTTGATGCCAGGCCAAAAGAAATCGGCAGCCCGGTTTCATCTATAATTTCTTTTCGTAAATCTATCGTCCATTGTAATGGGTTATGAAATTTTTCCATACCGGTAAGGTCTAAGTAAAATTCATCCACAGATGCTTTTTCAAATAACGGCGCTTTGGCTGCAATGATCTGTGTAACCCACCGGGAATATTTGCTGTAATCACTTCGATGACCACCCACAAAAATTGCCTGGGGGCAAAGCTGGCGGGCCTTTGCAGAAGGCATAGCAGAATGAATTCCGAATTTTCTGGCTTCATAACTGCAAGCTGCTACTACGCCCCTGTCCCGCCCGCCAACTATTACGGGCTTGCCTTTTAAGGAAGGATCATTTAATATTTCTACTGAAACAAAAAAAGAATCCAGGTCAAAATGTGATATGATGCGTTGCATAAAAAAAGGTTTAATGTTCAAAAGTTCAAAGTTTTTTTAGATTGTTACTTCATTATTTATCTCGCAGTTTTTGAACTCTTGAACCTTTTGAACCCTTGAACGTTTTTACCCATAAATCTCCAGCAAACCATCCGGTATTTCTACAAAAACTTTCCTGTTCTTTTTATCAATTTTTTTCAGGCTTTCTTCATGTACCGGTATCAGCGCTTCGTTCCCATTATACATAATGGTACATAATACCTGGTGAGGTTGCTCTATCACTTCAATAATTTCTCCCAGGTCAGTTTCGCCATCTATTAAATGAAACCCAAGCAATGCTATAGGTGCTGCTTTGGCGGCATACTTATTAAAATCATTTTTTGCAAGCCATACTTCTTTAGGCGTAAGCTTGCGGGCTATTTCCATCATATCTATGCCTTCTAATTTTATGATGGTTTCTGTATCGCTTTTTATTTGTGTAGCCTGTACAAAGTATGGCAAAAAGCTATCTTTTTTTTCTTCAAGGAAAATAGCTTCCAACCCCTTTAATGAAGTTCTTTTACCCAGGCTGTGTTGTAATATTAATTCGCCTTTTAAGCCTGTGCTTGCTGCCAGTTTTCCTATTTTAAAATATTGCTGCATATTAACCACAAGGTACTTTATTTAAAAATTAAGAGAATTAGAAGACCACACCAACCGTAATAATAAGGGGAAGACGAACATTGATATACTTTACAACAGTGCGACGCCAATGAAGTTGAATAATGAACTGCCGCTGGTAACCAATAAATAAAAAAAAGTCCCACAATAAAATTGCAGGACTAAATGAATTAACGAGGCAGAGGTAGTTATTCTTCTGTCTTGGCTTCTTCTGACACTTCCGGCGCTTCTGCTACTGGAGCAGCAACGGGTGCATCTGCTGTTTTTTCTGCAACTTTTTTTACCACAGGTACAAAACGGCGGTCGGCACTTGCTTTTTTATGTGCGCCTTGACGACGGGATAAATTAGCATCATGCTCGGTACTCCACTTGGTAAATTTCTCCATTGCTACGGCCGTATCAAAAAGGCCAAGGCTTACGCCACGCAATAAATGTTTAAGGAACAATACGCCTTTGAAAGAAAGGATGCGGCGTACAGTATCGGTGGGTTGGGCACCTTTTTGTAACCAGTCCAATGCTTTCTGACGATCGATCTGGACAGTAGCCGGAACGGTCAGGGGATTGTATGAACCTAATTTTTGGATAAATTTACCATCACGTGGGCTGCGGCCATCCGCAATTACGATGAAGTAAAATGGTCTCTTCTTGGAGCCATGTCGTTGCAATCTCATTTTGACAGCCATAAAAAATAGAAATTTTCTTGGTTGTGAATAAATAGGGTTTCTAATGTCCTTTAAAAAAAGGGAAAGCGAAGATAAGTACCATGAATAGATTATCCAAATATTTGGCAACCAACTTGCTTTTTGACTTTAAATAAGACGAGCCTGGTTTACCTGGGCTTACCTACTTTAAACATCCTGGATAAATTAAACCCAAAACGAATATCTCCTCTAAAGAATTTGCCCGTAGTTTCGGTTACATAAGCTCTTTCATTCATACCGGTAGCATTGGAAAACTGGAGTTGAAAGACATGGCCACCAGTTTCAATATCTATACCAACAGACAATGGACTGGTATAAATAGCATCCAGTTTGCCGAAAGGATGATGATAATCGAAAGTAAATGCTGCTCTTTTACTAAACTTAAAACGGCCGCCGCCACCTGCTGCAAAAATTGTTTTATCTTCCGTAACATTTACGGGCATATTGCTATGTACTACTATGGGGCTTAACTGAAAAGAAAACCGATTGCCGAATTTACGCCCAACAAGCAATTGAAAATAATAAGCCGTACGATCGGAAAAACCGGGTTTTACCGGTGCAAATGATTGCTCTGTAAATACCATGGTTCCGGCGGCAATCACTACAGAAACGGGGACAGATCTTTGCCCACGGGATTGTTCTATTAAACGGCTTTTTAAAAAAAGATCCAGTTCCTTCCTAAATGTACTTCTACCAATACCAACAGTTAAATTATCTGTAATTCCATAATCGAAACTCATCCGGAAAGAAGCTGCATCCAGCCCAAAAAATTGTTTTACACCGTCACTCACAAAACCAAACCTATGCATGATCCTGAAGTCAAGATTATGTTTTGCCAGCATCTCTATAGAATGTGCGTTGATGACCCGGGTTGATTTGAACGCTCCTGTTACTTTTTCCCTGGCAGGGATACTGTCTTCTATGCCTTTCAACATTTCTTCCTGCGCCGTAAGCGATAAAGAAAATAAAGAGATTAAAGTATACAAAAATATTTTTTTCATGAATTGATATTTAATGAGGGCTGAGCGGTTGATACGATGGAACAACTACGGTGATCTGGATATGGTTGCTTATATTATCAGCAACTATTGCCGGTATTTTTATATTGTAATCGGTTAATAGAATTATAAATGCTGCGGAAGCACTGATGATTTTATTATTAACCTGAACTTTTGCAGGGATCATTACTGGTTTAGTAATGCCATGCAGTGTGAGCGTTCCGTTTACTACAACAGAATAATTGCCATCTACACCAGAAAAAAGGTTTTTTGGGGTCTCCACAATTCCTTTAAAAGTAGCTTTGGGATATTTATCACTTTCTACATAATTTTCATTAAAATGTTCCTGCATCAACGCTTTTTCAAATTCAAAACCTTTCATTAAAACAGAGAATTCTATCTGGCCCGTTGCAACATCCCATACGCTTAGCAGCTTGTTGTTTTTTGCCTTAATATTTTCAACAGGCGCTTTAGAAAAAAAAACAACTGTGCCGGTTTTAGTGAATAATTTTTGTTGTGCCGGGGCTTTAAAAAAATTGCTCAGCAGCAACATACATGCTATTACAAATTTCATTTTTGTACTTTTTATTCAATGATAATACACCTGTTTAATTCTACATCCATCAGGTAACCAGTGCATATACCTTTTACAATGTGCATAGTTCCGGGCTTTACCGATTCCTTAGTTTTAAAATGTACGATATCCATAAGGCAGCTTACTTTGTTAGGCCTATCTTTCTCACCCAGAAAAATATTAAGTAAGGTGTCGGCCTGGTTGACTACCTGCAACACTGTACCACTTACTTCAATTGTTTTGCCCAGGTATATTGTATTTGCAGTGGCTTCGTCACTTTCAAATGCATGAATAAGTGCAGCGGCATTAGTTGTTGCATCAGTTTGTAATAATAAAATATCAGCAGGCCTGCGATAATATTCGTTATAAAAATATCTACCTGTAACTGTTATTATTACCAAGGCAGATGCAATAACTATTATTTTTTTTGATGAGGGCATGCTGCTGAATTTTAATCGGTAAATTTTCCGCCGGCTGTAATCCAGTTGGTAATGATATCTTTTTCTGCTTGTGATAAGGGGCCGGTAGGAGGCATTGTACCCTGGTCAACTGCTCTTACTTTTATTCTTGCTTGGTTAGCAACAATGTTACAATCCAATGCCCAGTTCATTCCACCATTCTGGATAGTATTGTTATGACAGCTCTGGCATTTTGCGGCCATTAAGTTTTTTAAATTTGAAAATAATGCGCCAGGAGCACCCCCGGAAGTTACAGTAGCAGGAGTAGATTTTTCGCATCCATCTACATCCTTTACAAATACAGTATAAGTACCTGCACTTAAATTAGAAAATGCAGCAGATGCCTGGTAAGTGCCGCCACTATTCAGTTTATAAGTAAAGCCAGTGCTGCCTGCAGCAGCCACAGTAATTTTTCCATCTGCTACGCAAGATGCAGATGCTGTAGTAGTAGCAGTAATGGTAATTGTTTTACCAATACATACATCCGGTGGTGGTGGTGGCGGGGGTACTGATGGATTTGGTGTAGACTCTGTTTTGCTACAGGAAATAAAACAGGCCGGCATTATTAACAAAATGATAAGGCCTGAAAAGAAAATTAATTTATTGCGCATACACTATTTTTGAATATAATCGAATGCTGCAGCAAAATGGTTGCTTACACTTTTTATGATTCAAAAAAAGCCAGGAGATGAATTATTTCTTTTTTAAAAATTGATATTTTAAACCAACCTGTAATGTGGTGGAAAATATTTTTACGCTACCATCGCCCACACCCGCCAGGGGAATGCTAACAGATGGCTCTGCCTGTATTGAAATATTTTTATTTATTTTCTTTTCAATTCCCGCTGATAAAGTAAGAATAGAAAAAAGATTTTTATTACCCCTGTAAGTCCAGGCGCTTTGCCCCGGAATATTATTGTTTGTAAAGTAATATTTGTAATCTTCTCTTTTCATTATATATGAAGACAAGCCCGTAGTAGCATAATAAACAGTGGTTGGTTTTCTTATAAAATCGAACCGGGCGGATAGAGGAATTTCATAAACCAGGCAGTTTGCATCTACCCTGGAGATTTTCACCATATTTAAGTAAGAACCTTGTTTCGTATGATATTCATCAGGCCCGGCAAGGTATTTTTTTCTGCTCCTGTAAAAACCGGTTTGCACACTTAATTTATTATTTAACCGATAACCCAGGCCCAGCCCATATTTAGGAGATAGTGAACTGTTTTTAAATGAAAAGAGATTTACACCTCCTTCTTCTGCGCCGGCAGATGCAAGTAAATAAAAGCCAGCAATTGTTTTATGTTGCTTTTGTTTTGCAGTGCTTTTATTATTTATTACAGTGGTATCCCGGGCCACGTTACCAGTGCTTTTTGTAATTTCATCCAGGGCATTTATTTTCTCCTTATCTGCAGAAATTTTATCGGCATCTATGTCATCCAAACTACCTGAAATAATTTTAATTTTAAGATTTTCCTTACTTGTAATAGATTTTTTTTCTGGTAAAAAATATTCAGAATTATCTGTCCTGCCAGGGTAAATTATGAACTCATTTTTTATCGTACCTCTAGAATTATTTTTTATTTGTTCCTTATTTTTATTCTTATCAGGTTTACCAATATTTACGGCATCATTAAAATATTTTACAGCGGAAGTCATAATCCGTTCGGCAGGTACCTGGCTTTTTTGTAAAGCAACCAATTCGCTTTTTTTATTCTTATCCTGATAAGTTTTGCCGGCCGTTTCATTTTTATAAATATTATTTTGTGATGATGAATTATGAAGTAAGAGATATGTTTCCAGGCCGCCTAACAATAAAACCGGTACTAAAAACCAAAGCCATAAAAAAGGTCTGCGTCTTTTTTCCTTATCGAGCAATGCTTCCATTTTTGCCCATGCCTCTTCCTCAAAAACAGGCTGATTATTTTCGGCTGCTTCTTTGATCTTATTTTCTATATATTCAAATTGCTCTTCTTTGCTCATATAGTTTAGGATTTAAGGCTTTAAGCATTTTCTGAATATTTACACGGGCTTTTGCCAAATTTGATTTAGAAGTTCCCACAGAAATATTTAATTGATTTGCTATTTCTTCATGTTTAAAGCCATCAATTACATAAAGATTAAAAACCGTGCGGTACACAGGAGATAATTTTTGAACCAGCTCAAAAATTTCTTTGTATGACATTCTATCAATAGAGGTTTCGCAGGAGTCGTATATTTCAAAATGCATCTCTTCAATTTCATCTATCACATAATTCTTCCTGCTTTTTCTGAAATAATCAATCGCAGTGTGAATAATGATACTTTTCATCCACCCTATTAAGGATGCTTCATAATTTTCATAACGGGGATTAAATGACGCTATTGTTTTAAATATTTTTAAAAAACTATCATTTACTATTTCTACAACTTCATCAGGATAATCGCAATAGCGCATACATATGCTCTTGGCGAAGCCATAGTAGAATTTATAAAATTCTTTCTGACTTTGCCTGTTTGCTTTTACACAACCATGAACGATATGTAGCAGTTGCTGCCCTATTGGCAAAATTTCTTTGATTTTTACTCGCTAATTAAATTGGTTTTATAATCAATCGTAAAAAACGAAAAAAGGGTTGCTTTTACAAGTATAATATGAGAATTATAGCATTAAAAGTAAAGGCCGGTAATATACCGGCCTTTACTTTTAATTTAAAAAAATCTTACCGCTTACCCAATCCCGGCATACGCCCCAATGGCATTTTATTCATCGTCTTCATCATATCTTTCATTTGCTCAAACTGTTTTAAAAATTGATTAAGCTCTGAAATATCTTTTCCGCTGCCTTTTGCAATACGCAGTTT
>JBDUCK010000401.1:0-2940 GCA_040003485.1 Ferruginibacter sp.
CACATAGTTTACACATAGAAATACATAAACTCAATCGCACAACCGAATAAAGATATCTTGTGCAAACAATCTATAAAAAAAAAGTAGGTATCAGTTTGAAATTACCGATGATAATTTTTCTGTCAGTCTGAGCTTGTCGAAGACGGATTAGTTTAATAAAGTTCCGCTTTAGACAAACTCAACCTGGCAGCTTTCAAACTGAGTCACTACCAAAAAACGCAGGCCGTCCTATTTCCTTACTTCTTTAAATTACAAGACCGTCGGCAATTACAGCACCTTTTTTTAGCACTACAATACCATCTTTTACGGCATACAGTGAATGGTCGCTATCAGGTAAATGAGCACCGCCGTTGATAACCACATTATTTCCTACCCGGCAGTCCTTATCTACAATTACATTTTTTAAATTACAGTTGTCACCAATACCTAATTTGGGAATTCCTTTCGCAGCATTATATGCAATCTCTTCCAGGGTTTCATAAGAATCATTACCCATTATGTAGCAGCTTTCAATAATGCTGCCTGCCCCTATTCTGCTGCGGATACCGACTACAGAATTTTCAATACTGTCTGCATGAATGATGGTGCCTTCTGCAATAATGGTGTGGGTAAACCTGGTGCCACTCACTTTACTGGGTGGTAACATACGGGCACGGCTGTATACCATCCTGTTGTTATCAAATAAATTAAATGGGGGCAGCTCCAGGGTGAGCGCAAGGTTAGCTTCAAAAAAAGAATAAATATTACCTATGTCTGTCCAGTACCCATCATACTGGTAACTGAGGACTTTGTATTTTTCAATTGCATCCGGAATAATTTCTTTGCCAAAATCTGTAGCGTCTTTTTTTTCTTCTTCTAAAAGATCAAATAATAACTGCCGGTTAAAAATATAAATACCCATAGAAGCCAGGTAATGCCGGCCCTGTTCATTCATTGCTGTACCTGTATCACTCGTCCACTGTGGCAATAAATCTTTAGCTGGCTTTTCAATAAATGACGTGATAGCATATGTGTCATCGGTTTTTAAAATACCAAACTCAGGGGCTTCTCTTTCGCCAACAGGAATAGTGGCAATGGTAATTTCTGCCCCTTTATTCCGATGGTTATCTATCATTTCAGCAAAATCCATCTGGTACAACTGGTCGCCACTCAAGATGAGCACATAATCAAAATCATTCTTATGAATATGCTTCAGCGATTGCCTTACCGCATCCGCTGTACCCTGGAACCAGCCAGGGCTATCCGGTGTTTGCTCTGCTGCCAGTATATCTACAAACCCGGTACTGAAACCACTGAACTGGTAAGTGTTTTTAATGTGCTTATTAAGCGATGCAGAGTTGTACTGGGTTAATACAAACATGCGGTTGATATTACTGTTGATACAGTTGGAAATAGGAATATCTACCAGCCGGTATTTGCCTGCAATAGGCACGGCAGGTTTACTTCTGGTGGCTGTAAGCGGGTACAGCCGGCTGCCTGCGCCACCGCCTAATATTACTGCCACTACTTGTTTACTTTCCATATTTTTTATTTATTACTGAAGAGATAAATATAAGTCGATATATTTTTGAGCACTGATTTCCCAACTGGTTTTCAGCTTCATCATTCGTTTTCTTATTTCTTTTAATTTCTTTTTATTTTCGTAAAGAACCAGCGCTCTTTGTATAGAATAGATAATATCTGCCACACTTGCATTATTAAAACAAACACCATACCCTCCTTCATCCTCAAAATCTATTACGGTATCTCTTAAGCCGCCAATACTGCGTACAACCGGTACCGTACCATAGCGCATGGCATACAACTGGTTCAGGCCGCATGGCTCTACCCTGCTTGGCATTAATAAAAAATCGGCGCCGGCATACATCTGGTGACTCAGCTTTTCATTGTAGCCAATCTGGGAGTTATAAAAACCGACCCAAATATTTTGCAAATACCGGAGGGCATTTTCTACGGCCGGCTCACCGCTGCCCAATATTAAAAAACTAAACCGGGTCTCTGACTGCTCAAAAGCCCTGGAAATGGCTTCAGGTAATAAGTCGGCCGCTTTTTCATTTACCAGCCTGCCTATAAAAACAAATAGTGGGTACTTAATATCAAAATCAAAATCATCACATAATTTTTTCTTGTTCAGTTCTTTGCCTTCTTCATAATCTTTCTCGGAATAATTATCTATGATGTAGGTATCAGTCTGGGGATTCCATACGGCATAATCAATACCGTTTATAATGCCCGAACATTTAAAAGCTTCCGCACGTATTAAAGTTTCCAGGCCATTGGAATCATACATCATTTCCTGCATATAGCCGGGGCTTACCGTATTTACCCGGTCAGCACATTTAATGCCGCAAGCCAAAGGGTTTATTAATTTATTCCAATCCAGCAATCCCCATCTCCATGTATCCCAGGCTGGCAGGTAATTGGCTTTGCTCCAGTCCATCCATCCCTGGTACTCTGCATTGTGTATAGTAAGTACAATCGGTATAGCTGAAATATTGCGGTAGGCAAAACAATGTTTCAGCATAAAAGGAATTAAGGCTGCAGTATGGTCATGCACATTTATTACATCGGGCTGGTGCTCCCATTTACTTACCCATTCCAGCACCGCAATCTGAAAGGCGGTAAATCTTTCTGTATCGTCATCGTACCCATAAATTTTTTCCCGGTCCAGCAGGCCATTGATATCTATGCAGTACAGATCAAAATCAAGTTTGTTGTTTTTTTCTTTGATGACTGTAAAATCAAAATACCTGCTGCCCATGTTAAAGCTGCCTTTGTGTGCTACTTCCCATTCATTACTATACAAAAAATTAGTGCGGTGCATGGGGATCACTACTTTGGCAAAATGCCCCAAAGCCTGCTGGTATTTAGGCAAAGCGCCAACCACATCTGCAAGCCCGCCGGCTTTTGCCATCGGGTAACACTCAGCACTTACATGTA
>JBDUCK010000107.1:0-9856 GCA_040003485.1 Ferruginibacter sp.
CAGGAATAATTAATTTAGCGTATGTTCCTTCTAAACTTATTGTGTGGGACAGTGCTGCAACTACTTTTAAAAATATCGTAGCCCATGAAACACTGTTCCGGCTTGGAATTTTAAGTGGCTTGATTTGTTATACCGCATTTTTATTGTTGCCAATCGTTTTATATAAATTACTCAAGCCCATTAATAAAATTTATGCTCTATTAATGGTAGCTTTTGCCCTTGTTAGCGTGCCTATATCATTTATTAATATGGGGAATAAATTTTCTGTACTTACATTAATAACCAAAGCCGAATATCTCAAAGGGCTTGAAGTGGATAAGTTGCAGGAGCAAGTATTATTTCAACTTTATTCATATAGCAATGGAAATCAAATTGCCTCAATATTTTGGGGGCTTTGGTTATTACCCTTTGGCTATTTAGTTTTTAAATCGGGGTTTCTACCTAAAATTTTAGGGATTCTCTTAATGTTTGGATGCTTTGGCTATCTCATAGATTTTACCGGGGATTTTCTTTTTCCAGGTTACGGAAAAACAATTATCTCTACATTTATAACAAAACCAGGTAGCATTGGTGAAATTGGGATTTGTTTGTGGCTCTTAATTGTGGGTGTAAAAGAGAACAGACAAACTGCCTGAAAAATATTACGAAATAGTACTTTACTGCCACTTTAAGAAACTTCCAAAACCAATTTAGGATTTAAATAAAGTCATTCTCTAATTCATATAATTCTTATCTTAGGCACAGCAATAAAAATCATTAAAAATAAATCAGCCAAACATTTTTATGAGAAAATTCATTTACCTGCTATTTGCATTCATCCTGATACATTTTATTTCCTTAGCCCAAAATACAACCCTGCCTGGCTTTAGCAATGGTGCCTCAGAAACACAGTTTACTACAGAAAAAAAATTTGATGCCAGCCTCAATGCAAATAATATTGACAAGCTCATTAAAGATCTTTCTGCTGCTCCGCATCATGTAGGTTCTGCGGCAGATGCTGCAAATGCACAATACATCCTTAATAAATTTAAAAGCTGGGGCTACGATGCACAGATAGAAACCTTCTATGTGCTTTTCCCAACACCCAAAACAAGGCTGCTGGAAATGACAGGTGGTAAATATTTTAAAGCTTCCCTGGCAGAAAAAACCTTAAAAGAAGATGGCACCAGTGGCCAAAAAGATCAACTGCCTACTTATAATGCATTCAGTGCAGATGGCGATGTAACTGCTGAACTGGTATTTGTAAATTATGGTGTTCCGGCAGACTATGATAAACTGGAACGTATGGGAATTAATGTAAAAGGTAAAATAGTTATTGCAAAATATGGCCAGTCGTGGCGTGGCATTAAGCCTAAGGTAGCTCAGGAACATGGTGCAATTGGTTGTATCATTTACAGCGATCCTAAAGGTGATGGTTATTACCAGGGAGATGTTTATCCCAAAGGCCCTTTCCGGCCTGAGTTTGGTGTGCAGCGTGGCTCCGTAGAAGACATGCCCATTTATCCCGGCGACCCATTAACGCCGGGCATTGGCGCCACAAAAGATGCACAGCGTTTAGAAAGAAAAGATGCCGGCAATCTTTTAAAAATTCCCGTATTGCCTATCAGCTATGCTGACGCATTACCATTGCTGCAAAGCCTTCAGGGGCCTGTAGTTCCCGAAGAGTGGCGGGGTGCTTTGCCCATCACTTACCATGTGGGGCCAAGCATAAATAAAGTGCATCTTAAACTGGAATTTAACTGGGATATTAAACCCGTAAATGATGTGATTGCTAAAATGAAAGGCAGCGAATTTCCTGATGAATGGGTAATGCGTGGCAACCACTATGATGCGTGGGTAAATGGCGCCTCCGATCCTATCAGCGGCCAGGCGGCTATGCTGGAAGAAGCAAGAGCAGTGGGAGAATTGGCAAAGGCAGGATGGAAACCCAAACGTACTATCGTGTACGCTTCATGGGACGGTGAAGAGCCCGGCCTGCTCGGCTCTACAGAATGGGTAGAAACACACGCTGCAGAATTACAGCAAAAATTAGTATTGTACATAAATACCGATGCCAGCGGCAGAGGCTTTTTAGAGGCTGGCGGTTCTCATGCCCTGGAAGAGGCTTTTACCGCAATAACAAAAGATGTGATGGATCCACAGGCAGGCGTAAGCGTGTTTGACAGAAAGCGCTCCAGCGATATAATAAATGCCCCAACTACTAAAGCAAAAAACGAATTGCTGGCAAAAAAATCAATAACACTTGACGCACTGGGCTCGGGTTCCGATTATAGTCCTTTCTTTCAGCATATTGGCGCTCCGGCTATGGATATTGGTTTTGGTGGCGAGGATAACGGTGGGGAGTATCATTCCATTTACGATTCTTATGATTTATACAAAAGATTTAAAGACCCTGGTTTTGTATATGGTGTGGTGCTTGCAAAAACTGCCGGGCGTACCACACTAAGGTTTGCCGATGCAGAAATATTGCCTTTCGATTTTCGCAGCCTGCAAAAAACAATTGGTAAATATGCAACAGAAGTAATGACGCTTGCAGATGATATGAGAGAAGCAACCAAGTTGGATAATCAATTGATAAAAGAAAAATATTACAGCATTGCCAATAATATTACAGCGCCCTCACTGCCTCCTTTGCCAAAATCAGAAGTGCCTTATTTAAATTTTTCTGCTTTACAAAATGCAATATCAGGTTTGCAAAAAAACACAGATAGCCTGCAAAGTTTTATGATTAATAAAACGTTGGATGATGCTGCTAAAAAAGGGCTGAATGAAAAATTATATATGGCCGAACAGCAGTTGCTTACTAAAGAAGGATTACCACGCAGAGGTTGGTATCGTCACACTATTTATGCACCCGGTTTTTATACTGGCTATGGAGTAAAAACTTTGCCGGGAATACGTGAAGCCCTGGAACAGCGCAACTGGAAAGAAGCCCAGGAACAGATAGAAATCACCGCTACTGCCATTAATAGATTTTCTGCGTATTTAGAAGCGGCAATAAAATAATAATTTTACTGTCCTATCCGGTTAATATCATCATCTATGCTGTCGGGCATTTTTAATAGCTGTGCCCGGATAAATAAATAACCGCCAAAAGCGCTTACCAGGCCCACGAGCATGAGGCCTAAAAGATTTTCTTTGCCGAACAGCTTGAAGGCAATAATAAAACCGATAATCTCTGCTACAAACCAGGCAGCTATTAAATATAATTTCCATCGAAGTATCGATAAGCCTTTTCTGCGGGCCATTTCTCCTATCTGCCTGGTAAGTATAAACAGGGCTATAATTTCTATCATAGTTTTAATTAAACTAAATCAATATCAAAATTTACCAATTGCACAAATTCCTGTATGCGGTCATCAATATCCTGTTTGGTAATTTCCTTTAATCTTTCGGGGCCAAATTTTTCTACACAAAAACTTGCCATGGCGCTGCCTACAATGATGGCTGTTTTCATGTTTTCAAAACTAATGTCTTTTGTTTTGGCAAGATAACCAATAAAGCCCCCGGCAAATGTGTCGCCGGCACCGGTGGGGTCAAACACTTCTTCCAACGGCAATGCCGGTGCAAAAAATACATGGTTGCCGTGAAATAATAAAGCGCCATGCTCGCCTTTTTTTATGATCAAAAATTTTGGGCCCATATCCAGGATTTTTCTTGCAGCTTTTACCAAAGAAAACTCATCACTCAATTGCCTGGCTTCGCCATCATTTACCAGCAACACATCTACTTTTTTTATCACCGCTTTTAGATCATCCATAGCAATATCCATCCAGAAATTCATCGTGTCCATTACAATCAATTTGGGCCTTACTTTCATTTGATTGATCACACTCAACTGAAGTTTAGGCATTACATTACCGAGCATTAAAAATTCAGCGCCCTGAAAATTTTCCGGCACTACGGGGTTAAAATCTTCCAGTACGTTCAAATCAGTTACCAACGTATCCCGGGTATTCATATCAATGTGATATTTACCGCTCCAGAAAAAAGATTTTTTATCAGGAACTATCTCTACACCATCCAGTTCTACGCCACGTGCCGTTAATGCATCCATTTCTTCCTGCGGAAAATCATATCCTACAATAGATATCTGCTGCACAGGTTTTATAAAATTGCTGGCTGCATAAGCCACATAAACAGCAGAGCCGCCAATGATTTTATCTACTTTGCCAAAGGGAGTTTCAATGGCATCAAAAGCCATAGAGCCAACGGTTATTAACGACATGTTGAAGATTTATTTTTTGAAAAATAATATAAAAAAACGTGGCAAAAATAGCGGATAAATTTTGTTTTATTTAGCTACGGGAGATTTTATGTTATTTTACACAGTATGCTTTTACAGATTCATCCCGACAACCCACAGCCCCGGCTTGTAAAACAACTGGCAGATTGCCTGCTGGATGGCGGCATAATAATATATCCTACGGATACAATTTATGGTATTGGCTGCGATATTTTTCAGCACAAAGCTATAGAACGCATTTGTAAAATAAAAAATGTAGATCCACAAAAAGCACAACTTTCCTTTATTTGCCCAAACCTCAGCAATCTCAGTGACTACACTAAAAGTATTGATACCCCTTTGTACCGGATGCTTAAAAGCCATTTGCCCGGACCTTATACTTTTATATTGCCTGCAAGCAAACAGGTGCCTAAAATTTTACAAAGTAAAAAATCAACTATCGGTCTGCGTGTACCCGATAATGTAATTTGCAGAAATATTTTACAGGGTATTGGGCATCCGCTTTTAAGTGCTTCGCTCCCCGGCGATATGATAGAAGATTACACAGACCCAGAAGTGATGTACGAAAAATTTGGAGACGCAGTAGATTTTGTTGTGGACGGCGGCATTGGTGGTATGGTACCATCTACCGTGGTGGATTGTACCACTGATGATTGGACAGTTATAAGGAAAGGCCTGGGAGTTTTTGAAGAGTGAGGTGGTGAATGGTGAATGGTGAATGGTCAATAGGTCAATGATTTTATAAAGCCAATGACTTATTGAATCTTGACCCATGGCCATAAAAAAAGCAACCAAAACTAATTTGATTGCTGTTTTTTTTAACCAATATTGAAAAACTAATTTCTATCCCTGTTGTTATGCTTTTTGCGGTAGATGCTGCGACTTGCTTGTCTTTTATCCTGCTTTATTTCTCTTTTTTCAGCACCGGTAACTACGCCATCAGCTTTTGCTTCTTTCTTATCCTGGTGAATATCTTTTTGCTGGTGAACCAGTGTTTTTGTTTCGTGGCGGGTAAGTTCGCCGCTGCGTACACCTTGCCTGATGCGATGATGTTCATTTTTTACAGTCTGTGCATTTACAGCTCCTGCTGTAATGAGCATGATGGATAATGCGGCAAAAATTTTACTTGCTTTCATAATTTTTTAATTTAATTTTTTTTAAGTTTTAGTTTCAGGGGTTGCCTGTTGCTGGTATAAGACGGGCGGGGGTGTGATAAGTTTAACCAGGAAGTTTTTTTAGGTAAATAAATTTATTTGCCGGGGCAGGATATTGAAACTTTTACGGTGGTATTTGCACAGGCCATTATTGTCAATAGCCTTACGGTGTTCTGCTGTGCCGTAGCCTTTATTATTATGCCAGCCATAATATTCATATTCTTTATGCAGTTGATGCATATATTCATCCCGGTAAGTTTTTGCTAATACACTTGCAGCGGCAATAGAAGCATAAATGCCATCTCCTTTAATGATGCATTTATATTTTACATTGTTGTATGGCTTAAAACGGTTGCCATCTACCAAAATCAGTTGCGGACATTTTTTTAAATTATCCAAAGCAATATGCATTGCTTTAAACGAAGCCTGCAAAATATTTATACTGTCAATTACATTATTACATACCGATGCTACTGCAAAACTTATACTTTCTTTTTCAATGACAGGCCGTAAAGAATCTCTTTCCTTTTCGGAAAGCAGCTTACTGTCGTTCAATAAAGGATGATGAAAATCTTTTGGTAATATTACAGCTGCCGCAAATACCGGTCCTGCATAGCACCCACGCCCTGCTTCATCTACGCCGGCTTCCAGTTTTGTTTTATATAAAAAGGCTTGCAACATACGCTGCAAATATCTGCTAAAAATAATTGTTCCTTCGGTAACTTTGCGGCAATTTATCAACCATGCGTTCAATAAAAAACTGGGTACTGGCCACATTTATACTTTGCTTCCTGGTAATAATTGCAGGGGGCGTAGTTCGTACAACCCAGAGTGGTATGGGCTGTCCCGATTGGCCCCGCTGTTTTGGCAGATGGATACCACCTACAAATGCAGCAGAATTACCTGCCGATTTTGAAAAGTATTTACATAAGCAGGATATAGACCATACATTTAATGCCCTGCACACCTGGATAGAATATATAAACCGGCTGTTAGGTGTATTACTGGGTTTATTTGCCATTATACAGGCAGGATTATTATTTTATAAAAGACGAACTTTACGCAAACCTTATTACCTCTCCCTGTTTTTTTTACTAACGGTTATCCTTACGGGCTTATTTGGCGCCATTGTAGTAAAACTTAACCTGGCGCATGCAAGTATTTCAGTACATTTATTATTTGCGTTGCTGCTCACGCAGATCCAACTGGCTTTATTACTTTCTGTTAATGCCAGATTATTTTTATTAACTGCGGATAGCAAAATAAGAAAGTTGCTGTGGGTTTTTCTGCTGTTGCTTTTAATTCAAAGTGTGTTGGGCACTATGGTAAGAATGTATGTAGATGAAGTATCCGGAATACTGCATTATGAAAAAAGAGAAACGTGGCTGGTTAATAGTCCTGTAGCTTTTTTAATACACCGAAGCTTTTCGTGGCTCGTATTATTGCTGGCTATTATTATGTCTTGGTATGGCAGAAGTAATAAAGAAATAAAAAATAAATTATTTTTTTTAGCAGGTATTATTTTGATGAGTATGATAACAGGTATCACACTATTTTATGCAGATATGCCGGCAGTAGCACAACCCATTCACTTATTACTTGCTTCGCTGGCTATTACCCAAACAGTTTCTTTATTATTTCAGGTTCGGCGGGATAAATTAGCGGAATAAAAGTAGATGCTTTTAATGCATGCACTGTTAATGATTTTTTGTAGTATTTTTAAGTAACCACTACACATGAAGACTTTGCTTAAAAATATTTACTACTTTTTTCCGGTTCAGCTTTTTATTCTCCATTTTAGAAAATACCAGTTACTCCTTATTTTCTGGTATTTATTATTCAGCACCATTGACAGTGGTTTTTTAAAGAACTTTGGCGCAGACGCTTTATTTTTTTCACCTGAATACTTAGGCTCTGTAAATATTTTAGGCGCCTTGGTAACCGGCATGGCACTCGGCGTTTTTATTATGAGCTGGAATATTACCAGCTTTATCCTGCATAGTAAAAGATTTAAATTTTTAGCTACAACAGCTAACCCGTTTTTAAAATATTGTATTAATAACAGTGTGTTACCCCTCCTGTTACTTGTATTTTATTTTGTAAGGCTTTGCCAGTTTAATGCATATAAGGAACTGATGTCTCCTTATGAAATTATTACTGAGGTTGCAGGTATACTTTCAGGTGTTATTATTTTGATCATTCTTTCGTTTGGCTACTTCTTTGGTGCAGAAAAAACCATCACACGTACCATGGCGCCAATCATATCTAACCCTGAATTATTCAAGAAAAAATTTACTGATAAGCAAGTAACAGAAGATGAGTTTGGTCTCAAGGTAAAATATTATCTGAATGCCACTTTCGGCATTAGAAAGGTCAGGAATGTGCAGCATTACCGGCAGGATTTTATTGACACTATTTTTAAGCGTCATCACCTGGCAGCTATTGCCTGTATTTTACTGGCATTTATTTTTTTAGTGACTGTAGGCTTTTCACTGGGCAACCGTTTTTTTGAAATGCCTGCCGCCGCCTGCGTCCTGATATTTTTTGCCTTGATGATAGCCCTTATAGGCGCCCTTAGTTATTTTTTGCAAAGCTGGAGCCTGCCTGCCGCCATAGTACTGGTATTTGTGATTAATATATTGTATCAAAAAGAAATTATAGACCCCCGCAACAAAGCTTATGGTCTTGATTATAACAATAAAAAAACCAGGCCTGATTACGATAAAACTGCTTTAAAGTTTTTATGCACTCCTGCAAAAATACAAGCTGATAAAGACGCAATGATAAAACTGCTGAATAAATGGAAAGCCAAACAGCAAGAGCAGAAACCATTGATGATTTTTATTAATGTAAGCGGCGGCGGCTTACGCAGCGCCGCATTTGTGATGAATACTTTGCAGGAATTAGACAGCATTGCCCATGGAAGATTAATGCCTCATACCTTTTTAATAAGCGGTGCCAGCGGTGGAATGTTAGCGGCTACTTATTACCGTGAGCTGTACCGGTATAAACTTAAAGATACTTCGATGAACCTGCACAACCCGGATTATACAGATTTTATTGCGGGTGATCTGCTGAACCCGATATTCACCTCCATGATGGCAAGGGATCTGCTGGCGCCTTTTCAAAAATTTAAAGTAGGCGATAACCTGTATGTGAAGGACCGTGGTTACGCCTTTGAAAAAAAATTAGGGGATAATACCAGGGGGATGCTTAATATTCAATTGAAAGACCTGGTAAAAGATGAATCCGAAGCAAATGTGCCACTCATCTTTTTTAACTCTGTAATAAAAAGCGATGGCAGAAAAATGATGATCAGTACACAACCTATCAGCTTTATGATGAAGCCGCCCGGGCTGCAGCAGGATACCAGCGCAAGCCCTGATGCAATTGATTTTTCTTCGCTGTTTAAAAATCAACTACCAATGAATTTGCGGGTGCTTACTGCCTTAAGGATGAATGCAACTTTTCCTTATGTGCTGCCCAATGTATGGCTGCCCAGCAACCCGGTAATTGATGTAATGGATGCGGGCCTGCGGGATAATTTTGGCCAGGAGACCAGCTTGCGGTTTATAGATAATTTCAAAGACTGGATTCAGCAAAATACCGGTGGCGTACTTATTTTACAACTAAGGGACAGGGCGGCAGATAACTGGGATCAACCTTTTGAAACCAATTCACTTACAGATGTAGTAGTTACTCCCGCCACCATGCTGCAACACAATTGGTTTAAACTGCAGGATTATGGGCAAACTGATCAGTTTAATTATTTTAGAGAAAACAGGGATAGCAATTTTTATAAAATAAGGTTTTTTTATACACCCGGAAAAGAAGAAAAAACTGCAGCGCTTAATTTTCATTTAACGGGAAGGGAAAAAAGGGATGTTAAGAAATCTTTTTATAACGCTAACAATGCTGCAGCGCTTGAGCAAATTTCCAATCTTATAAATCATTAAGGCTGTAATAAGCGGAAAGCTTTTTTAATGATTTCAATTTCAAAATATTTTGAAGTGGCAGCAGGATCGCCATCAATATGAAACGGGGCTGATGATGGATTTTGAATGGTTAATTTTGTTGTTTGAAAATAATGGATATCATTTTGGTGATATTTTTTTTCGGAGGCTGGCTTTACCTTTCCAAGCCTTACCTGTTTTAATAAACTGTAAACCATTTTTAATTTACTCATTTTGTTTACTATCACAATATCCAGCAAACCATCACAAATGCTGGCTTTGGGAGCAATAGTAACATTATTCCCAAACTGGTTACTATTGGCAATGCTTATAAAAAAAGCCTCCGTATTTATAGTTGTGTTATTTGCTGTAATGATAAAAGGATATGGCGTAGCAGTAAAAAAATGCTGTACAGATTGTTTAAAGTAAGTAGCCAGCCCACGGGTTGGCTGCAGGGCAAACTCCTGCGCCACTACCGCATCAAAACCAAGACCGCAAAGCAT
>JBDUCK010000402.1:0-2936 GCA_040003485.1 Ferruginibacter sp.
TCCTCAACTCACTAATGAAATCGGATGAAAGAACTACTTCTTATCGTTTGTGCATATCTTATCGGCTCTATTCCTACGGCCCTTATTATTAGTAAAAAGTTTTTTGGTATTGATATACGTGAGTACGGCAGCGGCAACATGGGAGCTACTAATACTTTTCGTGTATTGGGTTCCCGTTACGGAACTATAGTGATGATTTGCGATATATTAAAAGGTATGTCAGCAGTTGCGTTATTTAATTTTCTTCCTTATTATTTTCACAATGAATTGGAGAGAACTAATTTTATGATCGGGCTGGGACTTTCTGCTGTTGTGGGCCATATATTTCCCGTATGGGCTAATTTTAAAGGGGGTAAAGGAGTAGCCACTCTGTTTGGAATGATACTGGCTATCCAGCCGGTAGTTGCAGTAAGTTGTGTGGGCGTTTTTCTTTTAGTTTTATTTCTTACAAGATATGTCTCCCTAAGTTCTATATTAGGAGCTCTAATGCTACCTATCTGTGTTTTATGGATATGGAATGAACACGAAGTGATGTACCGGGTTTTTGCACTCTTGGTTGCTTCCATGGTTATACTTACACATCAAAAAAATATCAGCCGCATCTTCCGTGGCGTAGAAAGTCAGGTGCCGATTTTAAAGCATCGGGACAGAAGAAAGTCACGCCGCAAATAATCCTTAATCTTTTGTTTGGAAAATTTGGTACGCCAATTGTTTATAACTAATAAACAAACCTATAAACAATGAAAAAGCTATTTACACTTATCTTACCTCTTGCAGTATTAATTGGGTGCAGTACTAACGCTGTTACTGGTAGAAAACAATTAAGTCTTATTCCAGAAAACCAACTTCAGGAAATGGCTGTTTCACAATATCAAAGTTTTCTTACAGAAAATAAAGTGGTAAGCTCCAATACTAGTAAAGATGCTGAAATGGTAAAAAGAGTAGGAAGCCGCATAGCAAATGCAATTACTCAATATTACACTAAGCAGGGTAAGGGTGATATTTTAAGCGGGTATAAATGGGAATTTAATTTAGTTGATAATAAGGAAGTGAATGCCTGGTGTATGCCCGGAGGTAAGGTTGTAGTTTATACAGGTCTGTTGCCCATAACTCAAAACGAACCTGCATTAGCGGTAGTATTGGGCCATGAAATCACTCATGCTGTAGCACAACATGGCAATGAAAGAATGAGCCAGGAAATGTTGGCCCAGGGACTTGGAAGTGTATTGAATGCTGCTACACAAAATAACGCCCAGACAAACGGAATTTTTAATGCCGTGTATGGAATAGGAAGCCAAACTTATGGTTTAAAAAACTCTCGTGGCCAGGAGTATGAAGCTGATCATTTTGGTTTGATTTTTTGCGCCATGGCCGGTTATAACCCACAAGAGGCTATTCCATTTTGGGAAAGGATGACAGCAGCCAGCCAGGGAAATAAGCCACCTGAATTTTTATCGAGCCATCCCTCTGATGAAAACCGTATAGCCAGGTTAAAAGGGTATATGCCAGAAGCGCTTAAATATTATAAACCAGTTAGTAAAAAATAGCATATCCTTCATATGATAAATTCTCTAATCTCCGCTCTTTGCGGAGTTTTTTTATGCCTAAAATTCTGATAAACAACAAAAATTCCGTATATTTGCACTCTTACAAAAGCAATTTTGCTTATACGCAGCTTGATTCTTACCCGATACAACACCTGTACTTAGGTTTTAAAAATATTCTTTTAATTAACAGCATTTACTATGGCATTACCAACGATGTTTGAAAAATTACAGATAAAAGATGAAAAAAACATTCTTATCCAGGGCCTCCCTTCATCCATTGAAAAACATTTTGTAAAATTATCTTTTGCAAAAAGTGTAACTCCATTATTAAAAAGCCGCGGCGTTGATTTTGCGCTTGTTTTTGCGGTAAACAAAAAACAGTTGTGCCAGATTTTAGGAGACGTGATCCCTGCATTGGCTACAAATGCCAATTTTTGGATTGCATATCCGAAACCTGCATCTAAAATTGCCAGTGATCTCACCAGGCATGCTAACTGGGAATGCCTTGAAGCGCATAGCCTGGATGCTATGATAGAAGTTACACTGGACAATGTATGGACCGCAATTAGATTTTCTAAAAGGCTCCCTACTCCGGTAAAAGTTTTACGAAAAGTTTTATCTATGGCCGAATAGCCAGAAAAGTTTATTTAAAAATTACTGTGCCAACCTGCCTTGTTAGCTCTACTTCCATTTGTTTAAGATGTTGATGTGTCTGTAAGAAGAGCATTTGCTCATCCGATGTAACTGCATGTTCCATCTCCCGCTGGTTTTCATCAATCATTTTTTTTATTTTCCTGAGTTTTAAATAAGTAAGTGTAGAGATCACTTCTTCTTTAAAGAGATCTTCCCTTGTAGGTATATGGCCTTCAAAATGTTGCTTCCAATTGGGGCTGATATCTGTATTTACATCCATAATATTTATTACCAATGTATTTATTTCCCTGTCTTCATGATATAAGAAAGTTTTTGCAGTAGGCTTTAACCCTTCACTGTACCAGGTTTTATAGATTTCATAAATATTAACCAGCTCTTTGTTTTCCATCATTGCATCCAGTTCATTTTCTTTCACCTGGGCAAAAAGATATTCTGCTACTGTATGTTTTTCGTCCCAATCTTTGATACCGAATTCCAGCAGGCTCCTTATCATGGCCCGCTCATTCATCTCATCTTTATTAAAGAGATTCAGCACTTCATCCCCTTCATTGCCTGCGTTGAAACTAATGCCTGCATTATCAATTGGATCATTTCTATAAGACCGGTTTTCTTCTTTTGAAATTTTATCCCGTATTAATTTATTCACCAGTGCATTTAATCCATCTTCTCCTATTTTTAATATTTCAGAAACCTGTTTTATATAATCCTGGCGGCGGGTAAACTCTTCTGTTTTAT
>JBDUCK010000108.1:0-9803 GCA_040003485.1 Ferruginibacter sp.
GCAATTGAAATTGTCAATCATCTTTTTTCTTCAAAAGACCTGGCAAAACAACTTTCACACACGCTGCATGTTGGCACAATAAAAGAGAACGACACAGTTTTGGATGAAGTGCTGGTGTCTATTTTTAAAAATCCTAAAAGTTATACAGGCGAAGATGTGGTAGAAATAAGTTGCCATGGCAGCCCATATGTACAGCAACAGGTGTTGCAGGCCTGCGTACACAAAGGAGCAAGGCTTGCAAAGCCCGGAGAATTTACGCAACGTGCTTTTTTGAATGGTAAATTAGATTTAACGCAGGCCGAAGCCGTAGCAGACCTGATTGCCAGCGAAAGTGAAGCAGCACAACAAACCGCCCTGCAACAAATGAAAGGCGGCTTTAGCAATGACATAAAAATACTAAGGGAGCAACTGATAAATTTTGCGGCATTAATAGAACTGGAACTTGATTTTGGAGAAGAAGATGTAGAGTTTGCGGATAGAAAAAAACTGGAGCTTTTAGTAGAGGAGATTTTAGTTTCTATAAGAAAGCTTATTCAATCTTTTAAATTAGGAAATATAATTAAGAACGGCGTGACTGCTGTAATTGCAGGCAGGCCGAATGCCGGTAAATCAACTTTACTTAATGCCATGCTGAATGAAGAAAGGGCAATAGTAACAGAGATTGCAGGAACAACCCGGGATACTATTGAAGAAAAATTGGTGGTAAATGGAATTATATTTCGGTTGATTGATACAGCGGGTATAAGAGAAGCAACAGATGTGATTGAAAAAATCGGTATTGAAAAATCAATGGAAAAAATAAACAATGCCGGCATTTTAATTTATGTATTTGATGCCAGCACCAATTCTGAAATTGATGTGCTGGAAGATCTGCAAAAATTACAACAACCATCACAACAGGTATTATTGGTAGCCAATAAAATTGATAAATGTGATGAGCAGCATTTAGGAAAGTTGCAAACCAGCATTAATGAAACGGCCGAAAATAATTATACCGTCTTTGAAGTATCAGCACTTAACAAAACGCAGGTAGATGAACTGATTAATTACCTGCCATCATTGGTATTGGCAGAAAAAATAAATACCAATCAAACCATTGTGGTAAACTCCCGCCACTATGCGGCATTATTAAATTGCGAAACATCATTGGGAAATGTGCAGGCGGGCCTGCAGGCCAATATCACCGGCGATCTGCTGGCGTTGGATATCCGCCATGCCTTACAGTCGCTGGGTGAAATTACCGGTGAAATATTGCATGATAAAGATATACTTGGAACCATTTTTGGAAAGTTCTGCATCGGAAAATAGCCTGTTTATATCTTGTCTTCTTTTAGTATGGATTTATTTGCTTTTAGTCTTATCCTTAGTTGGAAAGTAGTCACTTACCATGAGTAGTAAAATTCGAATTCTAAAAATTACCTACGCAACATGGAATTAATTAAGAGTCCTTTCGCTTTTTTACTCTTTCAACAACAACTACAGATGCATAATTCACAAGAATAATGCTACAACCATCCGAATTTTTCAATCAGTTTATCTTTTTGATTTCTGGCGACGGGAATACTTTGGTTGTTTGAGAGAATCACATAATTGCCTTCGCCACGAACATATTTTTTA
Organism: Ferruginibacter sp.; assembly: GCA_040003485.1. Taxonomy (GTDB): domain Bacteria; phylum Bacteroidota; class Bacteroidia; order Chitinophagales; family Chitinophagaceae; genus Ferruginibacter. The sequence goes on from JBDUCK010000108.1 coordinate 1,618, forward strand.
ATGTGGTTCAGGTTAATTAAATACTGGCGGTGCACCCGTAAAAAGTTCCGTTCTTCCAGCACTTCTTGTATATCACCTAAGGTTTTTGCCACCATATATTGATTTCCATCAACTGTATGAATGCGGGTGTAGTTATTGTCTGATTCGCAATAAACCACATTCTTAATTTCGGCAAATGTTACTCCATTTTGATAAGGCAATGCAATTTTATCCGGTAATACTTTATCCCCATTTTGCAGCTGTTGCTTCAGCAAATTGAGTTGCTGTGTTTGTGGCCAAAGTCGGTTTTCGGCTTTTTCCACGGCAGCTTTCAAGTCCTTACCATCAATGGGTTTCAGCAAATAATCCAATGCACTAAAACGAAATGCCTTCACCGCAAATTGATCATAAGCAGTTACAAATACCAAACTAAAATTTATATTGCCTATTTTTTCCAGTAACTGAAATCCATTTATTATGGGCATTTCAATATCTAAAAAAACAAGGTCTGGTTGCAACTCTTTTATTTTCGAATAACCCTCTTCACTTTCTGTACATTCTGCCAATACTTGCACCTGTGGGCAATACATTTTTAATTGCAGAGCCAACAATTTTACATTGTCTGGTTCATCATCTATAATTATGGCTTTAAGCATAGTTTATACAGGTATTTTAATCATCACTTTTGTACCGTTTACATTATTCATTCCGTCTTTCATATCTATAATTTGTACATCAGCTTTTATGTGGTAAACCTGGTTGATAATATCAATTCGCTCTGATGTCATTTTTAAACCAAATGATTTTTGCCTGGTGGCAGATTTACTTTTGTATTCAGCAGCTAGTTCTCGTCCTACACCATCATCTGTAATCTCAATCTGCAAGCAATGTTCCTGCGGCAGCGATACATCAATGCAAATAGTGCCACCTTCTTTTTTGTGCATCAGCCCATGCCAAATGGCGTTTTCTACATAAGGCTGCAATAGCAATGGTGGAATGTCAATGTATTGCTGATCTATTTCTGGGCTTACATTTATGTGATACTTTACTTTGTTTTTAAAACGCATGGCTTCTAACTCAATGTACAGTCGTAACGTTTCCAGTTCTTTTTGTAGAGACACTTTTTCAGAACGTTAATTTTCTAATACCAAGCGTATTAATTGAGAAAAAATGGTGAGATATTCAGAAGCTGTTTGCGAATCATTTTCAAGTGTATATAATTTGATGGAATTAAGACAGTTGAAAATAAAATGTGGGTTCATCTGTGCCCTTAAAGCCGTCATTTCTGTTTCGGCTATCTTTTGCTCAAAAGCAGTTTCTATCTGTTTTATCTTTTGAGCTTCCACTACTTTGTTTTGTGTTTCAAGCTCAGTGGTTCTTAGCTCTAATGCAGTTTGTAATTGTTGATTATAATTCTCCTGCAATTTATTTTTTTCCAGTAATACCAGTTTGCTTCGGTAAGATAATGCGAAGGAAAAACAGACAGCTTCAATCACCAGGCCCAGCAACAGGAAAACAATGGGAAAATTAATAATCAGGAATAATTCATCATTCAAATCGGTAGATGGCGTGTAGAGATTCAACAATGGCAAGCACCACAACGTCAATAGGCTTACGATACCAGTAAATAAAAACCATTTTACTGGGTCTTTACTTTTAAATGCAAGGATCAATAAAACAATATTAAGTAGTATGATGGCAAATGGTGTTAAGATGATGCCATAATACTTAGGGTTAAATGGAAACCAGCCGAATCGCACTTCTAAAAGCTGTGCGCCATTTGCAGAATGCATATAAGCGTTAGCAACTTAACAACTAACCACCCTTTTTTAAAATGAACATTTAACTGCAGCATACTCCCTATAAAAAAGCTATACAGTATCGGTATCAAATAAATGAAAACAGAAAAGATAATATCATGCAGCAATGGCGAAAACATAAACATGCCCAACCGGATATCCATCCAGTGCAGGCCTGAAAAAAAAGCGGCAATGGTGTAACAGATATACCAGAGAAATGAAGTATGACGGTACAGATAATAATTGTATGCTGCATAAATTCCGATGAAAAAAAAGCATCCCGTCAGGCAGGCCAGTATAAGAAAGAGATATCGGGCAGCAAAGGTACTTTTCACCTCTTCGGCCATTCCGGTAAATTTTGTTTCCAGGTATATAATTGGAGGGATCAGTTGGTTTTGCCTGTCTTCTGTGCGGAGCCAATAGGTGATGCTGCTTTGGGGCGGTATTATTACGGGAAGCCTTCCCCGGTCATAAGCTGCAGTACTTCCTGGTGATTGAAAGCCCCTGGTTTCGTATGCCCCACTTCTTGCTATCAATTTATTTGTGGTGTACAACCGTGTAAAATAATGAACAGTAGCTATACTCACGTTTACAGTGTCAGTTGCAGAACTGTTACGGACTGTAAATTTTTTCCATTGAATAATTAACGGCCTGTTACCGAATTTTTGTTTCCGCCATTCATTTCGGTAAGGAACAAAAACCTGCTTTTTAATTTCTTCAAAAGAAAGGGCCGTATCAGCTGTTTCCTGGTAAATAAAACAGTTGTCTGCAATATCAAATTGTTGATTCCAGTTGGGTTGCCCGTTTAGTACAATAGTATCTTGCGCATAAAGATTGCCCATCATTAGCATAAAGAAAGAGAGTACTAAAAAAGTTCGTTGCTTGCCAATTGTTCTATTTACCAAATATATTTTTATGTATCTGCTAAACTACTTCAACCTGCCGCGTCTGCCTAATTAATAATGGTGATTAGTCACTTTTTTGAGGGAATGGTAAAGCCGCTTAATTTTTACCTGTAACAGTATAAAAAACGCTGCTCACTCATAAAATTCGTTACTCACCACCAAGCATTTTAGTATCGGTTCTCGGCAAGATAGTTTCGTTTTTAAATTAATAAACATGAAACAAACAATCGCATTATTATTGGTAATCCTTATTGCCCATACAGCTTTAAAAGCACAGCCACCAGCAGGTAAATACAATACCACCAACTATCCTGAAGACCGTAAGGAAATTGAGTTACTCAAGACACTTCCTGATTCATTACAGCACCTTAGTGACGATTATTTAGCAATTGGGCCAGAGGGAAAAATTTCCTATGGCTATGAACAATGGAAAAAAGGCTTTACCGACCAAGGAGCCACTTTTAAGTCTGTTAAGCAGGTGCCGGGCATGGGTGTTTTACGCATTTACAATGGCGATGCAGCCGTTAGGCATGATGTATTAGATGTTGTGTTTGAAACGCCCAAAGGCGATTTAAAAATAAGGGTAATCAGAATGGAATGCTATGTTAAGCAGCAGGGCAAATGGTATTTTGTTCAAGGGCAGGGCACAAGGGCATTGAGCAAGGAAGAGATAGAAGAAATGAGTAAAACAATGATACAAAAGAATTAAGTATTTAACCAATAGTAAAAATCAATTTTTTTAAAAAATAGCGCCATGACTACAATAAAAATAAAACAGCAGCATCTTTCAAAAGCCTTACAAACACGAGCTATTTGCATATTAGTTTGCCTAGCCTACACTTGCATTATAGCATTATTGTGCTTTTGGCTATCACCAGTTGCAGATAGCGTTAGAGAATATTTTACAGGTTGTTTGCAAGGTGTTACAAGTAAATTAAATGTCGGTGGTTGGTGAGACGCAACGAAAAAATCGTCACTTTTTTAAATTAATAACATACACATAAACAGAAAATAAATGAAAATGAGAATAGGTAAAATAGTAATTATAGTAATCATAGCAGCTATCGCTTTAGATACAGAAACACAAGTTGTTCCTCCCGGAAAATTTAATGTAACCAATTATCCAAAAGATAGAGCAGCTATCGATGCCATTAGGAATAAGTTTGACAGCACATTTTCTTTAAATGATAATTATGTAGGCATTGGTGCAGAAGGCATGATTTATTACGGAAAAATGGCAGAATTAAAAAGTATGCAACAATCGGGGGTAAGTTTTAAATCTGTAACAGTAGTACCTGGTACGTCTCTGCTAAGAATATTTAATGGCAACAGTGCATTAAAAACTTTTGTAGCTGATGTTGTTTTTACTAAAGCTGATGGAGAGCTTTATGTTAAAGTAATAAGGCAGGAATCTTATGTAAAACAAGGTGGAAAATGGTTTTATGTGGCTGGACAAGACACCATGGTGCAGACACCGGAGGAATTGCAAGAATCTATGAAAAAGCATACGATACGAAAGCAATAAAGTTGAAGCGGGGCAACATAATATTAATCAAACAAATTAAACAACATGTACAATCAACAAATCACCAAACGACTTACGATAGCCTTTGTGATTATCGTATCCATTTTCACAAAAGTATCTGCACAAGTGCCGCCAGCAGGCAAGTACGATACCAGTAATTATCCTCAAGACAGGAAACTGATTATGGCTATACAAAACAATTTCGATTCTTCATTATCCCTGAATGACAACTATGTTGGTGTTGGTGCAGGTGGCAGAATTGTTTATGGAAAAGCAGCGCATTTAAAAGGCTTTCAACAGCTCGGCTGGAGTTTTAAATCGTTTAAGCCTGTTGTAGGCATAAGTTTGATAAGAATATTTAATGGCAATACAGCTATTAAAACGGATATGGTTGATGTGATTTTTTCCTCGCTCAAAGGCGACCTTTCCTATAAGGTAATTCGGACAGACACATTTATTAAACAAGATGGCAAATGGTTTTATGTAATGGGGCAAGGCACTAACTATCAAACAGATGAGGAAATGGCTGAGGACATGAATAGGCATTTAGTAAAGTAAGTAACCACAAATAAAGCCTTCAGATACATCTTCGAATGCTGTATAAAAGAATGTAATAAGCCAACCGCATACGCTTTACTGCAAGAGTATAAAAACCACCTGAACAGAGAAAAAATAGATTATATCTCCAACTTTTCTAAAACTATTAATGCATCCCTGAGTTTTATCCAGGCTGCCTGCCATTCATCTTTTGCCTTGTGAATTTTTTCATGATCTTCTTTTTTCAAGTTGTCTTTTGTCTTTACGTATTCTTCAAATTTTTGAAGCGATTCTTTATTAAGTTCCTCTAATTTGTTTTTATGTTCCATAGTATTTTTTAAACCGATATCCGGTGAATAAGATATTGTAAAGTTAAAGAATAAACGAAACTTGACGGGGCTAAAGATATTTTTTTGCGAACCGTAGCTTACTCTTTTGTTACACAAGAAAAGATAAGGGCAATACAAGCAAGCTATATTTAACTTTGAAGGAGGCCGCAATCTTGCCTAATGTTTCTTCCCTGACTTTATTTAAAGTGAAAGTCTTTAATAAAGCAGAACTTTTAAAGAGCAAAATAAAGCAATCAAAGAGATTGGATTCTTGCTAAATGGAAGCATGCGTAGATATATATACCAACGCTGGAGAGGAAATTACTTTACAAATTATAGAATCTTCTATTTTTGTTACGGATTTGAATAGTTTAAAAAATAATGAAGCCAATGCTTTTATTTTAGAGGGTCTTGAACCCTGTACTATTTTAGGTATTTCACTAAGTGAGATGAATACGCAAAAAAAAGAGAACCTCGTTCCGGTTGCAGCTTTACAAATTTGTGCCAAAAAAAAGAAACCGCTAAATCAGCATCAGCGGCAACTTTTAAGGGCTTTATAAGTTATTACATTTCATTTTTCCCACCTTGGCTTACTTCAAAAAGAAACCAAATCCTTCTTTCTGTAGCATCCAGTTGTTCCTGTAACAGATTACTGGTGGGGGAGTCTCGGTTATCCTCTGTTGTTTTTATAGCCTTGCGAATTTGCCGGGCAATATGCTGATTATCCCCCAGTAGTTCTGCGATCATATCCTCAGGGTTTACAAAATCCTCATTGTTATCCGAAATAGTTTGCAACTGGGAAATATGTGAAATACTTTTGACTGTAGTTCCTCCGATACGACGGACTCTTTCTGCCAGGATATCGATACTTTCAAAAATAGCATCTGCCTGTTCATCGAATAAAAGATGGTAATCCCGGAAATGGGATCCGGAAAGATGCCAGTGAAAGTTTTTGGTTTTGGTATATAATGCAAATGCATCGGCCACCAACGGATTAACACATTCTGCAACTGCTTTTACTTCATCGGGTTTAAGATCGGTAGGTACTGCTAACCTGGAAGGTGCCGGATAACCTGTTACAGCTTTTCTTTCAGCATTCTTTTTATTCCCTGTGATATTTTTTGCTTTTGAAATTTGACTTGCCATTTTTTTAAATTTATAAATTATTTATTTGTTATTACTGGTCAAGACTTGTGCCATTAAATTTAAAAAGAACAGTAAAGAATTAGTGTGTAGGCTTATAGGTATTAAACTTTGGTAACCTTCCACAAAACAAACTAACCCCTTAAAATATCTTTCTTTCAATTTCTTTTTTGCATTTTTGAGTTTCACTTTGCATGCGGCATAGCAAATTCTTTAAATCAGCCTTATTCAGGATGATTTATCTTGGTCCGCCAAATGCCCGGTTATCATTATTAAAGAAACAATTAATTTCATGGTGGCTCAATAATTTAAGCAATCACATCACCGAACCATCTTCAAAATATGTAATTTGTACTTATGCAAAATAAATCAACACTGTTAAAAACTATTGTTTGCTTTTCCTCTTTTTTTCTGCTTACATCTACAATCCGTGCACAGGACGTTTCGGTAAATGATATCATTAATACCGAAAAAATGTACGACCTCCATTTTACTGAGGCCAAGCGGGATTCCATGGTGAACCAATTGAACGCTAACCTGCAAATCTATAAATACCTGCATGGGTTCAATTTATCAAATAGTGTTCCTCTGCCTAACTGGTTTGATCCTGTATTGCCCAACATGAGTTTCGAGACCAAACAGCAACCCATCAACTGGAATATTCCTGCAACTGTTCTAATGCCTGCCCATATAAATGATCTGGCATTTTATAGCATTGCCCAATTGGCTTCGTTGCTTAAGCAACATAAAATTAGTTCCGTGCAGTTAACCCGGTTTTTTATAGACCGTTTAAAAAAATATGGCGACACTTTGCATTGTGTGATCAGTTTTACAGAAGAAATAGCGATGGCACAGGCAAAACGGGCCGACGCAGATTTTGCAAACGGCATTTATAAAAGTCCGCTACAGGGTATACCTTACGGGCTGAAAGATCTGTTTGCGGTGAAAGGCACTCATACGACTTTTGGCACGCCGCCTTTTAAAGACCAGGTGATTGATGAAGACGCTTTTGTGTATCAGCAACTGGAAAAAGCTGGAGCTGTATTGATTGCAAAATTATCTATGGGAGAACTTGCGATGGATGATATATGGTTTGGCGGACAAACTAAAAACCCGTGGAATTTGCAACAAGGATCTAACGGCTCCTCTGCAGGCTCAGCCTCTGCAACTGTGGCTGGACTTGTACCATTTGCCATTGGTACAGAAACCTACGGCTCTATTGTAGCCCCTTCTGCTGTATGCGGTGCCACCGGGCTGCGGCCCACCTTTGGTAGTATTGCTAAAACCGGTGGAATGAACCTCGCCTGGACCTCTGATCGCATTGGCCCGATTTGCCGTAGTGCCGAAGATGCAGCCATGGTATTTGCTTCCATACATGGTAGTGATAATTATGACCGAAGCTCACGTACAATGCCTTTTAATTATACAGGTACTGTAGATCTCAAAAATATAAAGGTTGCGTATGCAAGAAACTTCATTGATCCATTACCCGCTAACAGTGCAGAGAAAGGGGTATTAAAAACGTTACAGGATGCAGGTGTGAAAATCACGGCAATCGATTTTCCCTCTAACTTACATACGAATGATTTACTCACCACTATTTGGGCAGCAGAATCGGGTGCAGCTTTTGATGATCTTACGAGATCTGGGAAGGATAACCAAATGGAACAACAATGGCAAAGCCGCTACCCTAACATGCTGAGGAGTGCACGCTTTATTCCGGCAGTAGAATATCTTACCATTTGCCGGTTGCGCTACATGGTGATGCAGCAGGCTTTTCCATTATTAAGCCAATATGATATTATTATTGTGCCCAGTCTGGCTGATGAACCGATGGCGCTCACCTGCCTTACAGGTAATCCCTGTATCACTTTACCAGCAGGAGATGCATCGGTCGGTGCAGCACCACCCAGCATAACTTTTATTGGTGGCATATTATATAGTGAGGCAATCATAACTTCATTTGCCA
>JBDUCK010000109.1:0-9796 GCA_040003485.1 Ferruginibacter sp.
TATTAAGCCCACCAAGATCTGCAATATTTTCACCAAGGGTAAGGCGTCCATTTACATGAAGTGTATCCAAAACTGTGAAACCATTATACTCTTCCACAATCCGGTCAGTCCTTTTTTTAAATTCATCAGCATCCATTTTCGTCCACCAGTCTTTCAGGTTTCCATCTCCATCAAATTGCCTGCCCTGGTCATCAAAACCATGCGACATTTCGTGGCCGATAACCGCTGCAATACCGCCATAATTTAAGGCATCATCTGCATCTGCATCAAAGAAAGGGGCCCGTAAAATGCCGGCGGGAAAAACGATCTCATTTCTTTGTGGGCTGTAATATGCATTTACAGTAGGCGGTGTCATTGTCCATTCCGTTTTATCAACAGATTTATTAAGCCTGCCAAGCATCTCATTATATTGCCATTGAGCGGCACTGCGTATATTGCTTATAAAATCATTCCTTTTTATAACCACACCCTGGTAATCTTTCCATTTATCAGGATAGCCGATCTTATTTACGTAAGCACTCAGTTTTTGCAAGGCACGCAGTTTTGTTTCATCGCTCATCCAGTCCAGTTTTTTTATGCGTCCTTCATAGGTTTTTTGCATATTGGCAACAAGAGCCTGCATGCGTTTTTTTGCCTCTGGCTTAAAATATTTCTGTACATATAATTGCCCCAACAGTTCGCCAAGTTGCCGGTCTATTAAGCCGCTCATTCTTTGCCAACGGGGTGTTTGCTCTTTTTGGCCGGAAAGCACTTTATTAAAATTGAAACTGGTATTTACAAAATTGCTGCTGAGGCTGGCAGCATTATCTTTTATAACATTCCACTGCAGGTAAGTTTTCCATTCGCTTACCGGAATAGCACTGAGTAGAGAATCGGTAAAGTTTACAAATGCAGGATAGGCTACAATTACACTATCTACCGGTGAGTTGTAGCCCAGTTGTTGAAAGAATAAAGGCCATGAAATAGAGGTGGAACTTAACTGGCTTACGGCTCTTTTATTATACAATTTTACCGGATCTCTCATTTGTACACGGCTTAACTGTGCATTTGCAATACTCGTTTCTAACTGTAGTATTTTTGAAGCATTTGCTTTTGCGTTGGTTTCGTTTACGCCGGTAAGCATAAACATGTCGCTGATATATTTAAGAAATGCTTCCCTGATAGTTTTACTCCGTGGATCATCTTTCAGGTAATAATCCCTGTCTGGGAGTGAAGTGCCCCCCTGGGAAATACCTACAATATATTTGCTCACATTTTTGGCATCCTGTCGTACACCAATCCCAATAAGCGGGGAAGCAATTGCATGAGAACGCAGGTATGCTATCATGTTTACAACTTCTGCTTTTGTTTTTATAGCAGCAATTTTATCGAGGAAAGGTTTGATGGGCTTATAACCCAACTGCTCAATAGCAATAGAATCCATGCTGCTGGCATAATAGTCGCCAACCCTTTTCATTAGGCTGTTAGTGCCTTTATATGCTGCTGCACTTTCCAGCAGATCTTTCAGGGCTTTAGAACTTTCTTCAGAGAGCTCATCAAAACTTCCCCACCTGGTTTTTGAAGAAGGTACCGGTGTTTTTTTTATCCATGTGCCATTTACATATAAATAAAAATTATCCCCTGGCTTTATGCTAAGATCCATATTAGCAGGGTCTATAAATTTTTTGGGTGCCTGCGCATGGAGATTTTGAAAAGCAAACATCCAGGCAGTAATTATTATCAGCTTTACTATTTTCATTTAAATAATTTAGGGATTAAAAATATGCCTAAACAATTTATTATAAATCAAAATATTATTAATGGTAAAATAAAAAGGATGTTATAACGGGTTTATTACACGTATATGAAAATTTTTATATTGTCTTCGCCTTCCAACCAGGCAGTTACTTTTTTTGTTCTAAATAACGTTGGCAGGTAAAAATTTTTTGAGCCAGGTGTTGCTCATTGGGGTGAGCCAGTTTTCTTCCAACTGTGTTTTTGTAAGTACGGTATTATTAAAGTAGAGCGTATTTTCATCAATAAATTTATTCTGAACAGCATAGCTTAATTGTGACAGGGGAATCTGCTCTATTTTATCCTTAACCACAAATGCCAGTAACTCCCTGTTGAAGAGCTCAACATTGAATTTTTTTTCAATGGATTTTAAAAGGTGTACGGAGCTGTCGGTGCTGCAGCCACTAACGCCTGTAGCGGTTTCATCTGCCATTAAAACTATAAAGCGCCCAAAAAATAAATTAGCAAACCCCTTTACCGGTGCGCCATGGCTTTTCCAGTTGGCTGCAAAATCCTGAAGCATATCTTCCATTTCCAAAGCTTCACTGATAAAAAACAAACGGTTGCTCTGGTATATCCATACTTTAGAAGCTGCGCTAAAATCTTCCGGCAAATGTTGCTGAATATCTAAATCCATAATGCAAAGGTAAGAATAGATGACAGATGATAGATAATAGATGATAGATGGGGCTCTAAATAAAATCGGCTCATTGACTCATTCCCTTATTCACTCATAGAAGCTGCCACTAATTCTGCAATGTCCATCACGGCAACCTCATCTTCTTTTTCTTTATTTTTTACGCCATCAGTAAGCATGGTATTACAAAAAGGGCAGGCTGCTGCAATAATGGTAGCGCCGGTTTCAATAGCTTCATTGCTCCGCTCAATGTTTATTCTTACGGTTCCTTTTTCTTCTTCCTTAAACATTTGTGCGCCACCGGCACCACAGCAAAGGCCATTGCTGCGGCAACGTTTCATTTCTACCAGTGCTACATCCAGAGCTTCTAAAACTTTGCGTGGGGCTTCGTAAATATTATTGCCCCTTCCCAGGTAGCAGCTATCATGATAAGTAATTTTTTTTCCTTTAAAAACGCCCCCTTCTTTTATATTTATTTTTCCTTCATCTATCAGTTGCTGCAAAAAGCTGGCATGATGAATTACTTCGTACGTGCCGCCGAGTTCGGGATATTCATTTCCTAAAATATTAAAACAATGTGGGCAGGCCGTCACAATTTTTTTAATACCGTAGCCATTCAGGATCTGTATGTTCTGATAAGCCATCATCTGGAACATAAATTCATTGCCGGCACGGCGTGCAGGATCGCCGGTGCACATTTCTTCTTTGCCCAAGATGGCATATTTAATTTTTAATTTATCTAAAATAGTTACAAATGCTTTGGTAATTTTTTGTGCCCGCTGATCAAAGCTGCCGGCGCAGCCTACCCAAAATAATATTTCAGGATTTTCTCCCTTTGCTACCAGCTCTGCCATTGTAGGAACGTGCATATCAAACAGTTTATATCAACAAAGTAAACAACATTTGTTGATTGATGTTTGCTATGTTACATATATTTTTGCAGACTAATTACGCATTTGAAAAAAATACTGAAAAAAATATCTAACTGGGAAGCATGGCCTTTTAAATTGATATATGCACCCGTAAGCCCCATGTGGCTTTGGTATATAATAAAATCCCGGGCTGTCTGGTTTTTTACTCCGAGTAACCCCAAGCTTACTTTTGGTGGCATGGAAGGAGAGCCAAAAAAAGAGATGTATGACCTGCTGCCGATGAATTTATACCCTACTACTTTTAATGTATTGCCTTCAGACGAAGTGAGTTCAATTTTGCAAATCGCAAAAAAAAATGATATTATTTTTCCATTCATCGTAAAACCGGAAGTAGGCGGGCAGGGCATTTTATTTAGAAAAATTGATAATGAAGGAGAATTGAGGCATTATCATTCTTTAGTACCGGTGGAATATATTGTACAACGGCTGGTAGAATATCCTATTGAAGTAAGTGTATTTCACATACGGCATCCGCAAAGTAAAAAGGGAAGGATTACGGGTTTTTTACATAAAATTCCTTTACAGGTAACCGGCGATGGAAAGTATACCCTGGAGGAGCTGATCTTAAAACATCCCAAAGGTGCCAAACGTATTGGAGAATTGCATAGCAGGCACAAAGAAAAATGGAATGCTGTAATTGGCAAGGATGAAAAATACATACTGAGTTATGCGGCTAACCATAACCGTGGTGCCCACTTCATTGATTTAAAAGATCACATTGACGATAAGCTGGTAGCATTGTTTGATGGTATAAGTATCAGTATAAATGATTTTTTTTATGGCCGTTATGATATTATGTGTAACAGTATTGAAGAACTTAAACAGGGAAAAAATTTCACCATACTGGAATATAACGGATCTGGTGCAGAACCTAATCATTTTTATGATACCGGTTACACTTTAAACCAGGCACATAAAGAAATATTAAAACACTGGAAAGCCTTATACGAAATAAGCAGTTACAATGCCGGTAACGGTGTAAAACCCTGGTCTTTTTTAAGGGGAGTAAAATTCCGCCGGGATACCAGGATCATTTTGCGGCTAATGGAAGAAGCAGACTTAAAAATAGGATGATCAATATTGTTAAAAAGGATCTCCATGTGTTTTTTTAATTAATGCTGTGGTGAGGAAAGGAAGCCGTTTCATGGCACTTACAAATAAATTTGTAACAATCGGTTTTCCAAAAAAATATTGCACTATCCTGCCTGTCCGCAATCTTTTGGAAAATGTTTTCTTCCAGGTTTTTAAGTAATTTTCTTCCATAACTTCCCTGCTGATATGGTTTTTTAAAAATGCCGAGATATTGATGAATGCAATCTTTGAGCTATGCATTGCCATACTCATACCATTGCCACAAAGCGGTGTTATCATACCTGCTGCATCGCCAAGCAACAATATATGGTTTTCAATTTGTGTTTTTTTTTGAAAAGATATTTGTGAAATAGAAAGTGGCGAAGAATACAATTTTGTGCTGGTTGTAAAAATATTTTTCAAATAAGGATTTGCAGATAAAATGGTTTTCTCCATTTCGTCAATGCCATTGTTGCTATCTTTTAAATTGGCTGCGTTAGTAAGGTAGCACAGGCAATATCTATCTTCTTCAATTTTTGAAATGCCACAATAGCCGTTTTTAAAATTATGCAGGGCAATGGTGTCAGCAGGAAAATCAGTTTTAATATGATATTTGATACCAATATAATTGTTGAGTTTGCCTTTTGTAGATAGGATAAAAGAGCGTTTCCATTTTACATCCAGGTTACTTCTTTTTCCAAAACTTCCGCAACAGACTTTAGCGGTGAAATTTCCTTTTATAGTGGTGATTTTAAAAATATCATCTTTAATAATTACATCTTCTGCTTTGCAGTTTTCTAATATTTGTACACCAAGGCCGGCCGCAATTTCTTTCAAGTGGTTATCAATTCTGTAACGGCTTATGCCAAATCCACCTAAGCCTAAATCATGCTGTAATGCAGTGCCATCGGGAGATGTAACGATCAGCTTTTTTATTACAGGTAGCTGCATTTTGCTTAACGGCAATCCGAGGCTCTCTAAAAAACCCCAGCTTTCCATGCTGATATATTCTCCGCAAACTTTATGAAAAGGGTAGATTTCTTTTTCAAACAATATTATTTTAAAACCCTGTGTGGCCAGCTGTATAGAAAGGCAAAGCCCGGCAAGGCCACCACCAATAACAGCCGTATCATATAAAGTGTCGTCAGTCATTTTTATAAACTATCAGGTGCCTGAATGCCCACTTCCATTGTATGCTGTAGCCAGATATTCCGGTAGCAGCAAAAATATGCTGCCATTCTTTTTTTGTAAATCCCCTGGCAACAGAAAGTGGTGCATCATTTTTTACAAGATACGATTTTGAAAAAATACGGGTCATCCATTTAATAGAATAATAAGCCAGTGTATGACGGTGAAGGTCATTTATGAAAAAGCCTTTTGTACTATGCTGCTGCATCCACCGTAACATTTTTATTAATTCATCTTGTGTAAAATGATGACAAAATAAGGAAGAGAAAATAATGTCAGGTTTAGTTCTGCTGAAATCAGCCTTATTGTAATCGCTGTTAATCCATTCGGCGTTTAAGTTTGGGTATTGTTGCTTTGCAAAATCAATACATTCTTTTTTAATATCAATGCCCATAAAATGCGCCGCAATATTCTTTTTGCTACACCAGGCTGAAATGGCTTTTAAGTTATCGCCTCCACCACAGCCAATTTCGCAGATAATTATAGGGGCATTACTGTTTTCGTCTTTAATTAACTGAACGCCTTTTATGGTAATTTGGTGCCCGCCCAGCAATGTATTGATAGTATTTAATTCCTTCATATTTTGCTTTATATCAGCAAAAGGAATATTGTCGCCGTCTAATAATTCTTTTTTTTCTGATCGTTTTGTAAGGCTAACCATAAGTGGCAGTAAAGGTTTCCATGGTAAGCCCGGGGCCAAAGGCGGCAGCAAATATTGTAGCCGGTGTTTCATTTTCCTGCAATGCTAACTCATCCATAATTTTCTTTAGCACAAATAAAATAGTCGGGGAACTCATATTGCCATATTCTTTCAATATCTCATAAGAATATTTTAAGGCGCAGTTGTCTATTTCCATACTCAGCGCAATGGCGTCTAATATTTTTTTTCCGCCGGGGTGTATGCACCAATGGGTAATATCAGTAATTGTTTTTCCCGTGGCTGCCAAAGCATTTTTTACCAGGCCGTAAAAATCTTCTTTTATCAGGTCGGGAACATAACCGGTAAGCGTCATTAAAAAACCTTTTGACGAAAGCTCCCAGGCCATATCTTTTTTTCCTTTAAAAGAAACATCAGAAAAAAAGCTATCCACCTGCAAGCCTTTGTTGCTGCTGTTGGTCTGTACCAGCATTGCCGCACAGCCATCACCAAACAAAAGCGAAGAAGTAATATTATCGGCTGAGGCCTCTTTTTGAAAATGCAGCGTACACAGTTCTGTACATACTATTATCACATTTGCATTTTGGCTGCTATTGCAAAATGCATCTGCTAATTTGAGGCCATGCACAGCGGCATAGCAACCCATAAAATTTACAGAAGTACGCACTATGTTTTGCGGCAACTCCATTAATTCCATTATCTGCAGATCAAGGCCGGGTGCACTCATACCTGTACAGCTTACCGTAATTAAATGAGTGATCTTCTTTTTATCAATTATGTTTTTGATACAATCTTCAATAGTTTTTACAGAGAGTGCAGCGGCATTATTATTATACCATTGCATTCTTGTTTCTATAGATGGGAAAGGCTCAAGATCATCGGTAGCAGGGAAAAAATCACGTGTATCCCCTGTAAAATCGGGGGCTACAGAATAACGATGATCTATACCAGCCTGGCGGTATAAGAATCTTAATTTGCGGCTGTCTGTTTCATCTTTGCTGTACACCTTATCTGCAAAAGAAAATAATTCTGCCTGTTCATGTTTAAATTCCGGTACACCGGTTGCAATAGAAATTATTTTGCTCAATATTTTTCAATTATAAATAAAATGATAAAAGCTGCGTTGGTACAGGCCGAAGCCAGTATATTCATCCGCATGGTATTTTTAAAGTTTGCCTTACTCACATCCCCGCTTACTTTATAAAACCACCAGAAGAAATATACGAGTACCGGCAGCATACAGATTTGAATAAGAAAAAACCGGTCCAGTTCTAAGTTGTTGCCAAAATACCAGGCCAGTGAGCAAATAGCAAGTATGTAAATGATCCCGGTAAAAACGAAAGTACCCCGGTAACCAAGTAAATAGCTCAGCGTCTTCACACCATCAGCTTTATCCTGCTCATGCTGGTAAACCTGTGTAAGCGGGTAAAATCCGCCGACCAATAAAGAGGCAGCCAGCATGGCAACTATAGAAACGTGTAATGTCTTTGATTGGCTGCTTCCATGTGTTACTAAAAAATAAATGACGGCACCCTGGAAAATAATAACCGTTAAATACCCCAGGATGGGGTATTGTTTTAAACGTATTCCCCGGTAACTATAAGCCCGGGAAGCGGCAATAAATGCCAGGATGCCTGTAAAAAAATAAATACTTATCAATAAACTTAACAGCAATGCCGCAATGTCCATTATGACAGTGGTATAAAATAATTGCCTGGTTGGTTGTTGCGGATTTTTTATGCCACCTATGCTGCCGGTATCCCGGTCCATGTAACTGTTATAGCCATTACTTGCAGGGTATACCAGTAAGTGAAGGATAACAAAAATAAAAGCAGCATTAAAATAATTAATGTCAGCAACCTGGCTCAGGGCAAACCAAAACACCGGCATTAAAAAAAAAGAAAAATGAAAACGGAGTAGTTGTATAGTAGATGACTGAAGCATAATTATTCAATGTAAATTATGTAATGTTTGTTAAAACTATTGCCATTGAACAGACTAATTAAAATGAATTGTATTTTGCATAAAACATAACCAGGAAATATGAAGAACACATTATTTATCGCCATCCTTTTGTTTACTTTCATTGGGGTATATGCACAAAAAACTTTAACAGCTTCAGATGCCGGCAGCAAAATTCATTTTGTTATAAAAAACTTTGGCATTAATACGGGTGGCGATCTAAGCGGCATGAAAGGCGATATAAAATTTGATGCTGCAAAACCAACTTCTTCTTCTTTTGACGTAACTGTAGCGGTAAAAACAATTGATACAAATAATGAAAAGCGGGATGAACACCTGAAAAAAGAAGAATATTTTAATGCAGAAAAATTTCCGGTAATCCGTCTTACAAGCACACAAATAGAAACTACAAACAAAGCAGGCACTTACATGTTTACCGGAAACCTGACTATAAAAGGCACGACCAAACCGGTTCACTTTTTATTTACAGAAACAGCAAAAGACGGTGGTTACTTATTTGCCGGTGATTTTGAAATAAACCGCATCGATTACAAAGTAGGCGATGACAGCGCCACCATGTCTGATAATGTAAAAATTTCTGTAAGCGCTTTTTCAAAATAGTGGTGTATACAAATCACACTAATAAAACGAGTTTTACAAAAGCTGAGCAAATTAGAAGCTCAGCTTTTGTTTTTCAATCAATATTTGTCCTGCTATCCCCGCCTGAATGACACAGTCGGGCAGGCGCTAATACTCCGCCACAGAACCAACGCACAAAACCTTCAGCGTGGTAACCGCTTCTATCAGGGCTAATATTTCAACAGCATTTTTTATGGCAACATTTATATAGTTTAGCTGCTTTCAACAATGAGGTCGGGTTCAGTACATATTCCTAAATCCTAAATCCTAAATCCCAAATCTTAAATCCTAAATCTTAAATCTTAAATCTTAAGCTCCTTATCTTTGAATAATGTCTAAATTGATCCGCATATTTTTCTGGGGCTTAATGATCAGTTTCCTTGGCTCCCTGCCATTAGGAACCTTAAATGTAGCTGCCATGCAGATAGGCATACAGGAAAGTACCAGGCAGGCCATTTATTTTTCCTTGGGCTCTATGCTGGTAGAAATGATTTATGTGCGTATCTCTTTAGTGGGGATAGATTGGATACGAAAACAGGAACGCCTGATGAAAATTATGGAATGGGTAACCCTGGCCATTGTAGTTGCATTAGCCATCGGAAGTTTTATAGCGGCTATGCATGGGGGTGAGAATGCAAAGAATCCCATTTTAGATAATAGTATGAACAGGTTTTTACTAGGTATGTTGGGATGTGCTATTAATCCCGTAGTAGTAGTATTTTGGTTTGGCTGGAGTACCGTACTTTTCACAAAAAAGATTTTACAGCCGGTAAACAGCCAGTACAACAGTTACATAGTCGGCATTGGAATTGGTGCATTTATCGGCAACTGCGTCTTTATATTTGGCGGCAAATTTTTATACAGTAAAATTGCAGGAGCACAACATTACATGCATTGGTTTATTGGTGGTATTTTTGCCCTTACAGCATTGATACA
>JBDUCK010000110.1:0-9795 GCA_040003485.1 Ferruginibacter sp.
TCTACTTTCAATAATAATTTTGCCCCTACTCTCGGTGAAAATACTTTTACCTTAAATGTTTTTTGAGTTGAAAAATTTATTGGATTGGCAAGGGTAATAAAACTTCCGCCATAAACCTCCCCGGCATTTTTTATCATCTTACCAACTTTACTGCTGGTGTTTATGCCAGACGATTGTGGGTTGTTGATGACCGTAACATTGCCGCCACCAAAATCTGTAAAGCTGTAAGTGAGGGTAGTTGATTCAAAATCAAGTGGGAGGTTAATACCGGTTGTAATATTCACCGGTAAAAACTGCACATCATCCCAGTAGAAAACTTTGCCATTTCCTGCAGTATTAAAATCAAAGAATACAGATGCTTTATCATACGTATATGCAAAGTTTATAGAAGACGTACCGGCAGCTGGATAATTAAAATCAAAGACTAAAGTCTCCCAGGTATTTGCTACCGTGGTAACCGTTTCTGTTTCTACAGATCTAGTAGCATCGTTATGGTCTTCAATTTTTAGCCGCACCGGAATACCTGCGGCAGGCGAGTATATACGCATGCTCATTTGAGTAGCAGTTGCCGTAACGGGGATTTTAGAAGCAAAGCCTGCGGGTGTACCAATAGTGGTACCAGCCCAGGTTTCAGCACCATTAGGCTTGGTAGTAATTTTTATTTTATTGGCAGCATTTAAGGGATCTACACCATCGCCTGTACTATTGTTTCCAAAATCTGTTACTGTGTAGTTTATTGAAGGATCATCAAAAGTTACGGGCAGGTTTATCTGTGCGTTGCCTGTTGGTATGGTATTAGTGAGCCTGATATCATCAAACAAAAAAGTAAAATTTGCAGAGCCATCACCTACTGTTCCAAGATCAAATATCAATACAATATTCTGATAAGTATTGCCCGTGTTGATAGCGCTGTAATTAAAGACCAGGTCTTCCCACGCATCAGCAACGGTTGTAGCAACTTCTTTCTCAAAATTAATTCCTCCGTTAGATGCGTTCTCTACTTTTAAAAGAACTTTAGCGCCCACTCTTGGTGAAAACACTTTCATCCTGAAAATTTTATTGGAAGAAAAATCAATCGAACTGCCGAGGCCTATCAGGCTGCCCCCATAAACCTCTCCAGGAAATTTTACCATCTTGCCAACCTTGCTGCTCGTGTTTATTCCATTAGATTGCGGATTAGTAATTTTAGTAACTACGCCACCACCAAAATTTGAAAATGTATAATCAACTGTTGGAGATTCAAATGTTATAGGCAACAATACCGGATCTACGATGGTAATTATTTTGGTAAACTCCAATGTTGCAGCGCCGCCGCTTAAGGCCACAACTTTTATAGTGTACGTGCCTACGGCCGTATAATTATGGCTCACCGTTTCTCCTTCTAAAAAAGATCCGGGTAATTCATTGGCAACATCTCCAAAATAAACCTGGAAGTAAGTTTCATAAAGCGCTTTGGCAGATACATTCACTTTAAATTTATCTGCTGCATCTATAACTGCAGTAACTTCTAAATTTTCCGGAGCCTTAAAAGAAACCGTAAGATCCTGGGTTGTTTCTGTTGTTTTTCCATTTATACCATGGCTAACTATTTTTACTTTATAAACGCCTTCTTTGTAAGTATGCTGAGTATTTTTTCCGGCCGGAACTTTTGCAGGAACCGTGGTAGCATCGCCATAATAAATATCATAAGTTACGCCGGCTTCTCCATTTGGTGTAATCGTTACCAGGCCCTTATTATCCTGTGTAATATTAAACATCGCTGATAATTTTGCCGGTGATGCGGCATTATCTATAAATGAAACATCATTATTCAGGTCTTTCTTGCAACCCAGCATCAGCACTAATAAAAATGTAATAGAAAAAAAATATTTAAATGCTTTCATGTTTAAATTTTTAAAAGTTAGTATTAGTACCCTGGGTTTTGGGTAAGGCCAGAAACATCTATTTCAGATTGTGGAATGGGGAAGACTTCATTTTTACCGGTTTTAAATCCAGTAATTTTTGTTGAAGCCTGGCCTGTTCTTACAAGATCAAAAAAGCGTTCTCCTTCCATGGCAAGTTCTAACCTGCGTTCATCCAGGATAGCCTGTATAAGTGCCGCACCGGATAAAGTAATATCATGCGCATTATCACCAAAAGCACGGCGGCGTACTAAATTTAAATAAGTTTGTGCCTTTATATCATTTGCCGCAGTTGCTTTACTGTTGGCTTCTGCAGCCATTAATAAAACATCTGCATAACGTATTGTTCTAAAATTATTCTGATAGTTCAGTTCTACCTGGCCCGAAGTTTCTCCTTTTCTTGGCAAATATTTTTGATTGTATAAACCAGTGTTTTTATATGGCGCTACCTGGTAAGTAATGTTGAAGGATGGATTGGCATTTTTATATGCTTCGATATCCAATACTGTTACATCTTTTCTTTTATCACCAGCAGTGTAAGCTGCGGCTAAATTTTGTGTAGGTAAATTAGTGCTCCAACCTGCCGCATAAGGCATAGCTGCAGATCCATTCAAGCCCCTGATACCACATTGTTGTATAGCGTAATTTCCCTGGCCACGGTTATACCCAGCCCAGTTATAATAAGGTGAGGCATTTGAATATTGTATTTCAAAAACAGATTCGGGGCCATTTTCCCCGGTTGCTAAAAAGATAGAACCAAAGTTTGTTACCAGGCTAAATGCGCCAGGCGTAATTACATTTTCCAACATTGCAGCGGCGGCATCAAATTTATTCTGATACAATAATACTTTTCCCAGTAACGCCTGCGCAGCGTATTTTGTAACTCTTCCTTTTTGCAATTGTATTGCAGGCAATACAGTAATAGCGTTGGTAAGATCCAATTCGATCTGTTTGTAAACATCTGCCTTAGGAGCTCTTTTTAAAGTTTTGGATTCTGCTAAGCCAAGTCTTTTTTCTGTAAACAAAGGAACATCTCCAAAAAACTTTACCAGGGTGAAATAATAATAAGCCCTTAAAAAATATACTTCGCCATACAATGCATCCTTACCTGCAAAGTCTACAGCTTGTCCCGCCAGGTTTGTGGCCTTGTATTGGTACATATAATTTGCCCTGTTTATGCCTTCATAAGAGGCCTGCCACAATTCAGAAAGGGTGGAATTAACAGGTGTATGTGTGTAATCATCGATCTGCTGCAGTGACAGAACATCAGAGGCATTTTCGCCGCCACTTACCGAATTGTCCGAAGCAATATCTCCCACCGGCACGGCCTGGTTCAGCCACTGAATAGGTGAGTAGACGCTTATTACCATGGTGCGGTAATCTGTTTCAGATTTTAAATAATCCAGTTCAGTAATTTTATAATCTTCGTGAGGATTATAGTCTACCCATTTTTTGCAGGAGGCAAGTATTACGGTAAACAAAAGAAGGCTGAGTATTTTTATTTTTATATTCTTCATTGTACTATTTTTTTGAGTGAAGATTTTAAAGTTTGATATCAATTCCGAGAGCATATGTCCTCGCCTGTGGATAAGCGCCTCGATCCACACCTGTATCCAGGATACCACCGGCTATTTCCGGATCGAACCCTGAGTATTTGGTAAATGTGTAGGCATTTTTTACCTGGGCATATATTCTTAATTTGCTAAAAAGTTTTTGCGTAACTGATGCGGGAAACGTGTACCCCAATTGAAGGTTCTTGATTTTTACAAAAGAGCCATCCTCTACATACCGGTCAGATACACGGATATTACTGTTGGCATCCGTAAAAGAATACCTCGGATTTCTTGCATCATTTGTGGTGCCTTCTCCGGTCCATCTTGCCAATACCGCCCGGTATTTGTTAGAGTAGTTGGCGTTTCTTTCATATGCCCTGTAAATATCATTTCCTACAGAAGCGTAACTAAATGCAGTAAAGTCAAAGTTTTTATATTCCAGGTTCAGCGTCCATCCCATAGTAAAATTAGGGAAGGGATCTCCGATCTTTGTTTGATCATCTGCAGTTATTTTTCCGTCACCGTTCACATCCACAAAACGAATATCACCTGGCTGTGCACCAGATTGTGCTGGTGATTTAGAAACATCTGCAGTTGTTTGAAAAAGGCCATCAGTTTTATATCCATAAAAATAGCCGGGTGTAAATCCTTTTTCAAAAACGGTTACCGTTTGGGATTGACCATTAAAATAACCGCCGCCAAATACTTTTGCGGATCCATCGCTGTTGGTAGCAGTTACCAGGTTTTTAGCCGTTGTGAAAGTAAGAGAGGTATTAAGTTTAAATGCTTTGCCAATTGTTTCATTATAATTAAATGTAAGATCTACCCCACTGCTTTTAGTTGAACCGATATTGGCAGTAGGAATTGGAACTGTGCCCAGGTATAATGAAGCCGATGGAGTGAACAATAAGCCATCTACTTTTTTCTGAAAATAATCTGCCGTGAGAGAGAATTTATTTTTATAAAAAGTAATATCGAAACCGGCATTAGACTGCAATTGCTTTTCCCACCTTAGCGCATTATTAGCCGCCGAACCTACCGTAGAGCCCGGATAAAAAACATCGCCGAAGCTATAGCCATTGCTATTTGCAGTAGGGCCATAACTTGGGCCGCCGGTAATAATCTCTACCGACTGTGGATTTACATTTTCATTCCCTATAGAACCATAGCTTCCTCTCAACTTTAAATAATTGATCACATCAGAATGAAAGAAATTTTCTTTAGTTACTATCCAGCCTAATGAACCGGAGAAAAAGTTTGCGTATTTATTATCTATACCAAAGGCATAAGAGCCATCACGGCGTGCCGTAAACGAAGCCAGGTATTTTTCCTGGTAATCATAATTTATTCTGCTGAAGTAGGAAAGATTCCGCCTGAAATATTGATAATAATAACCGGTAAGTGCATTGGTATTTGTAGCACTATTATTACCGGTAGCAGCGGTAAAGTCAGCAAATTCCCAGGAGTTAAAAGGTACATCCTGACGACTTGCACCTGCTGCATTTCCAGATGTTTTCGCAATGGAAAACCCCAACACAGTTTCAAAATGATGATTTTCTGCAACCTTAAAATTATAATTGCCAAAGCTTTCGTAAGTCCAGTTAAAATTGCTTGTTTTCTCCTGCGAAACACTGTTGTGTTTTCCCAATACTGAAGACCCATCGGCGTTCATGGAATTATCTACATTATTGGTACCATAGAATACCAGCGGATTAAAGCTTTTACCATTACCATCATATTTCGTGTAGCCAAAACGGGTAGTGAGTTTAAGGTTTTTTAAAACATCATATTGCAGCTCAAACTTTCCATATAATTTATTGCCGATGTTTTTATTATAAGTATTGTCAAGCTTGGTAAGAGGGTTATAAATTTCAGATAGCAACAAATTACTATACCCATATTTGCCTGCGGTATTCGGAACATTATTATTTACCGACACCGTGGGATCAAAATTTAAAGCACTTCCAATTACACTGTTAAATGAATTTTCCTGTATGCCTTTACCATCAAGGATAACCCCTGTGGCATTTAAAATAAATTTTAATTTTGAAGTAAGATCAAAACTAAGGTTAGCAGTAAAATTGCTCCGGTTAAACCTTGATTTATCGTTTCCTCCAACTATACCTCCCTGGTTTAAAAAGCCGGCGGAAAGAAAATAAGACATTTTATCACTGCCTCCACGGGCAGACACATTGTGAGATTGTAAGGCGGCTTTGTGAAAAATTTCTTTTTGCCAATCGGTGCCAACACCTAAAACAGAAAGGTCTGGAAAGATAATATTTCCTCCGGCCACTGTACTGCCTTCATTAACGATGGCTCCATATTCAGTAGCATTTAAAACACCAATAGTATTTGCTACTTCCTGTATGCCGTAATTACTGCTGATGGATATTTCTGTTTTTTGATTTTTTCTCCCCGTTTTTGTTGTTACTACTATTACACCATTTCCTCCTGTTACGCCATATATAGCAGTAGTAGCGGCATCTTTTAATACATTGATAGATTCAATGTCAATGGCATTAAGAGAATTAAGATCGGTAAGTGTTTGAGGAACGCCATCAATAATAACCAATGGGTCTGTTCCCGAAAAAGAAGGAATGCCTCTTATCAAGACTGTCGGCTTAGATCCTGGCGAACCATTTTGTATTACACTAACTCCCGAAGCTCTTCCTTGTAAGGCTTCTTCAGCCCGTACGGGTCTCAGCTTTTCAATATCGGCGCTTTTAACGGTGGAAATAGCGCCTGATACTTTAGTTAATTTCTGGGTACCGTAACCTATAACGACCACTTCATTAAGATTTGTGGACGAACTCTCTTCCATTAAAATTTCTATAGAAGAGGTTTTATTACCAACAGTGTATTCTACCGTTTTTAACCCCGTAAAACTTATAAAAAGAGTTGTCCCCTTTTTTACGGCATTCAGAAGGAAGTTACCATTTTCGTCGGTAGAGGTTACCTGCGAAGTACCTTTAACTGTTACCGTAGCACCAATTAAAGCTGCAGAAGTTGATTTGTTCTTTACATTTCCTTTTACCTGGTAATCTTGTGCAAGAGCATAGTTGAAAATGCTGCAAAGTAGAAAGGCAACATTTAATGCTGCTAATTTTGGCTTCATAAACAATCGTTTTAGTTATACTAATTATGGCGCTCATTTTCGGGCGAAAATGAGAAAGTAAAGCTATCCATCTCTAAATTGCACGCCTAATTTATACCCACTTCATTACTACATCATTACTAAAACGGGCAGGTTTTTAAGCTATTTTAGCTACATCATTACTACATCAAATCATTTTTCTTACTTTCACAAACCATAATTACCTTAATGATCTATAAATTAGTTTTATTCCTGTTATTTCCCATTAGCGGATTTTGTCAAAACACAATTGGGCTCCCGGATGTGATCAATTACTCAAAAGGAACCTACTCCGCAGGCTTACAAAACTGGGATATTACACAGGATGAAAACGGGATTATATATGTTGCAAATAATGAAGGGCTACTAAGTTTTGACGGAAAATACTGGGGCCTTTTTCCACTACCTAATAAAACAATTGTAAGATCAGTTAAGATTGGTATTGATAACCGGATTTATGTGGGGGGACAGGATGAAATGGGCTATTTTTCCCCGGCTAGAAATGGCAAACTTCAATACCATTCAATTGCAGAGCTAATTCCAGAGAAAGACCGGTCTTTTGGAGATGTCTGGGATATAGTTTCTTTTAAAAATGATATCTTCTTTCGCACTTCGGGAAAGATTTTCAAATTTACCAACGAGGCAGTGTCGATCTATAAAGCTCCTTCAGAGTGGTCGTACATGGGAGTATGCCAAGGCCGGTTATTTGCTCACGATTATAAAAATGGCTTACTGAATTTTATAAATAATATTTGGCAACCTTTAGCTTCTGCAAATGCGCTCCCTACAAATGATCCCGTTACAGCTATCTTACCCATTGATAAAGACAGTATTTTAATTACCACCCTCAAAAACGGTTTATTTAAACTTTCTGCAAAAGGATTATCCAGGATAATTTCTGCCGCTACTCCAATATTTGAAAAAGAAAGGATTTATGCAGCCACAGCTATCAATGAAGAATGGGTAGCCCTGGCAACCAACAATGCCGGGGTGTATATCATCGATTCAAAAGGGCAGATCATACAAAGTTTTTCCAAAACCGAAGGGCTCCAGAATAATAATGTACTTAGCATCTTCCTGGATAAACAAAGTAATTTATGGCTCGGCCTGGATAACGGGATTGATCTTATTGCTTATAACAGTGCCATTAAACATATAACGCCATACCATCAGGATGCCTCGGGATATACGTCAATAATCTATCATGGTAATTTATATACAGGCACTTCTGCAGGGCTATATACTGTGCCACTACAGCAGGTAAACGATTTAAGTTTCAGTAAAGGAATATTTGTACCGGTAAATAATACCACGGGCCAAGCCTGGAGTCTTGCAGAAATTAATGGGCAGCTTTTGCTGGGTCATCATGAGGGTGCATTTGTTATTCATGAAAACACCGCCGTACCAATTATAGCGAATGTGCCCGGGTTTTGGAATTTTGTCCCCATGTCTTCCGTCTTCCCTTCCGAGAGAACAGTAGCAGGCAATTACAAAGGGCTTACTTTTTTTAACTATAAAAACAATAGTTTTTCTGCTGCCGAAGACATTCCGGATTTTAATGAATCCTGCAGGTTTGTTGCCATTGATAAATATGAAAATATATGGGTGTCTCATCCATATCATGGTGTTTACAAAGTAACAGCTAGCCCCGGTGGAAAATATAAAACGCAATTATATACCAGTAAGAATGGCCTGCCGTCAACATTGAACAACCATGTATATAAAATAAAAAACGAAGTTTT
This sequence comes from Ferruginibacter sp., assembly GCA_040003485.1. Taxonomy (GTDB): domain Bacteria; phylum Bacteroidota; class Bacteroidia; order Chitinophagales; family Chitinophagaceae; genus Ferruginibacter. Next base: position 8,330 of record JBDUCK010000110.1, read on the forward strand.
GGCGGCTACCGAAAAAGGGGTGTTCGTATATAATGTGGCTAAAGATATTTTTGAACCATCTGAATTTTATCAGAAATTATTTGGACAACAAAGTCTCCGTTATTTAAAAGAAGATACAGAAGGTAATATCTGGTTCATCCACGAAAAAAATCTGGGCGTGGTAGATATGTCTGCTAAAAGTCCTGCCATTATTTACCTGCCGGAGTTAAATAATAAAATGCTTAGTGGCTTCGAATTTATTTATCCTGTTAATGAAAAAAATATTTTTATCGGTGGAGAAAAGGGCTTCTTTCTTCTCAATTATGAAAAGTATAAAAAAAATGTAGCGCAGCTGGTAGTACAGATAAGAACGGTAAGAATAACTGATAAAAAAGACAGTATTTTATTTGGTGGTTACTTTACCAACGTAAATGAAAAACAAATTCAGGCTGCTAACCAGGTTGCAGAAATTAATAATATCTGGAAAACAATTCATTTCGAATATGCCTCGCCTTTCTTTGGACAGCAAACCAATCTTGAATATAGTTTTAGATTAGGTGGGTTTAACAATACCTGGGCTGAATGGTCTAATAAATCAGAAAAAGAGTACACCAACCTACCTGCAGGTACTTACACTTTTGAGATAAAAGTGCGTAATAATTTAGGGAATGAATCTTCGCCGGCCGTATATAGCTTTAAAATTCTTCCACCCTGGTATCAATCTACCTGGGCATACATCGTTTACTTTTTATTAGTGTGTCTATCTGCCTTTTGGTTGTATAAATGGCAGCGAAATAAATTCTACAGGCAGCAAGCCAAATATGAAGAAGAACAAAAAAAATTGAAGTACCTGCATGACCTGGAGATAAATAAAGCATCCAATGAATTAGTGTCGCTGAGAAATGAGAAACTACAAGGTGAGATCGATTTCAAAAATTCTGAATTGGCAACTTCTGCAATGCATCTTGTTCAAAAAGGAGAATTACTGACCCGGATAAAAACAGAGCTTAACCAGATGATGAAGGCAGTGGATAATGATAAAGCTGTAAGCGAACTTAAGAAGATGATAAAAGTTTTAAGTGAGGACGACAGGATTGATAAAGACTGGGAGCATTTTACCCAACATTTTGATAAGGTACACAGCGATTTTGTAGTAAGGGTAAAAGAAAAACATGCTGCCATTAGTGGGAATGAATTAAAACTTTGTGCCTATTTGCGCATGAATTTATCTACTAAAGAAATTGCCCAGCTAATGAATATTTCTATAAGAGGAGTTGAAATAAGCCGCTATCGCCTGCGTAAAAAACTGGGCATTTCATCAGAGACAAGTCTCTTTGAATATCTTATAAAAATTGAATAAAAGATACCGGTAGTGCTTTGGTGGTCCCGCCAAGAATCGAACTTGCCCGCCCGGATGAACATCCGTTCGGACGGGGATCTAAAGTTTAGGAAACTTCTATTCTATCCCCGTCCGAACGCCAGCCCGA
>JBDUCK010000403.1:0-2916 GCA_040003485.1 Ferruginibacter sp.
AATGTATCAGTTGCCCTGGTTTGTTTTTCTGCAACAGGTTTTTTTACGGCTATTTTTGAACCGGTTATTTTAAGAAAGAAAATTGTACTGGCGGAATTATTGCTGGGCTTAATGGCGATTTCCGGTATTTATATCATTTTCGATTTTCATCCTCAATATAAAGTGGGTATCATCTTCGGGCTTTTATCTGCTATGGGCAGCGCTTTGTTCCCGATATTTAATAAACAATTGCTTTTAAGATTTTCTCCAAAAATTTTAACCTTATATGAATTGGGAAGCGGACTTATTATTCTTACGATTTTAGTGCCTTTTTATTTAATGCAGTTTCCTGCCAGTTATTATTTGCCTACAATGGCCGATTGGGGCTGGTTGTTGATATTAGCTGCTTTGTGTACAGTGATAAGTTTCGATCTTCAGCTAAATGCATTAAAAAAAATCTCTGCCTTTACTGCAAACCTCACTTACAATTTAGAGCCGGTGTATGGTATTATACTTGCCTTTATTTTTTTTAATGAAAATAAATTGTTGCACAACGAATTTTATATCGGCCTTGCCTTAATAGTAATGGCAATTATGCTGCAAATGGTTAGAGTGAGACAGCAATCAAAAAAAATTACAGGCAAATAAAATCCGTTGGCCGTTTTCAAGTTCACTAAATCATCGGCTTTAAAGATTTTTGCAACTAATAATATTTTATGTCTTGTTGGTTAACTAATGCTTAACCAATACAGCTTAAACTTTTGGTTTTCAAAAAACTCTATCAGCAGATAAAACCTAAAATTAAAAATTATGAAAAAAACAATCATCATCGCTGCATCAATGCTGCTTACCATCGGCGCATTTGCGCAAACAACTACACCTGCTGTGTCTGACAAAAAAGAAGACATGAAGGACATGCGTAAAGATGTACGTGATGTAAAGAAAGAGGAAAAACAACGCCGGGCAGATATAAAGGCAGGCGATAAGCGGGGAGCAAAAGCATTAACACAGGATATAAAAGCGGATAAAAAAGATATCCATGGAGACGCTAAAGATTTAAGACATGATGGTGTAAAGCACCCCATAAAAAGGGCTGAACACCAGGTAAGACGCCAACATAGAAGGAGAGGTTAAGAAAACGGAGGGGCATTAATTATAAGCTGAAAGGAATTGTTCGTCTCCCTTTCAGCTTTTTTATTTTAAAGTTTATGCAAATGCAGGTGAAATAATACCGGTCCTCACCGGGCTGTAATGTTCAGCAATGGTATTCCGTAAAAGAGGGCGATGCAAGGATGATAGTCATAGCTGTTTCTTAGCCGGGACGATAAAAATAATAAAAGATAATCTTCTCCATTTCCCTCTCCCTTCAGGGAGAGGATAGGTGAGGGTTTACCTGCTATAATTAGGCGCCTCTTTAGTAATAGCTATATCATGTGCATGGCTTTCCCGCATTCCGGCATTAGTAATTTTTACAAAACTTGCATTTTGTAATGCTTTAATATCGGCAGCACCGCAGTAGCCCATTCCTGCTTTAAGACCACCGGTATATTGATGGGTTACTTCACGCAGGCTGCCTTTAAAATCCACCCTTCCTTCAATGCCTTCGGGAACGAATTTTTTTATATCATCTTCCACATCCTGGAAATACCTGTCGCTACTGCCTTGTGCCATTGCGCCTAAAGAACCCATGCCACGGTACTGTTTAAATTTCCGGCCTTCGTAGATAATTGTTTCGCCGGGGCTCTCTTCTGTACCGGCAAATACATTACCCATCATTACGCAGGAAGCGCCTGCTGCCAGTGCTTTTACCATGTCACCTGTGTACCTGATACCACCATCGCTGATGATGCCGATATTTTTATTTTTTAATGCTGCAGCAGCTTCCATTACCGCTGTAATTTGTGGAACACCTGTACCGGCAACAATACGGGTGGTACAGATAGAACCCGGGCCAATACCAACTTTCACCGCATCTGCACCTGCCTCTGCAAGGGCTTTTGCGCCGCCGGCCGTACCCACATTTCCGGCAATTACCTGTATGCTTTTAAATGATCTTTTTACCAATTTTAAAGCATCTATTACGCCCTTGGTGTGGCCGTGGGCACTATCTAAACAAATAACATCTACACCCGCTTTGTGCAAAGCGTCTATCCTGAGTAAAATATCTTTTGTAATACCAACACCGGCACCAACGAGTAATCTGCCAAAAGAATCTTTCACTGCATGTGGATGACTTTTTAATTTCAGAATATCACCAAAAGTTACCAGGCCGGTAAGTTTGCCGGCTTTATCTACTACCGGTAATTTTTCTATTTTATTTTTTTTAAAAATGAGTTCTGCCTTTTTCAGATCTGTTCCCTGCGGCGCAGTTATGAGGTTTTCTTTTGTCATTACCGTACTTACTTTTTGTTTGTAATCTGCTTCAAAACGTAAGTCACGATTGGTGAGTATGCCTACCAGTTTATGCGCTGCATCCACGATTGGTATGCCGCCAATTTTATTTTCTTTCATCAGCCTCATGGCTTCGCCAATTGTAGCATCCGGGAGCAGCGTTATGGGGTCCAGTATCAATCCATTTTCACTGCGTTTTACTTTACGCACCTGGTCTGCCTGTTGTTCTATACTCATGTTTTTATGTAGTATGCCCAGGCCACCTTCCCGTGCTAATGCAATGGCTAATTGGGCCTCTGTAACAGTATCCATAGCTGCACTCAGCATAGGGATATTAAGGGTAATTGTTTTGGTAAGCTGGGTTTTAATATCTACATCCCGGGGAAGTATCTGTGAGTAAGCAGGCATGAGTAACACGTCATCGAATGTTAAGCCTTCACCGAAAAATTTTTTTGATTTGCTTTGAGCAGCGGGGTTATTTATTGTTGCCATAGGCAAAGATATAAGAATTGAAGGATTTGAAGAACGGGAATTTGAAATCGGGAA
>JBDUCK010000111.1:0-9753 GCA_040003485.1 Ferruginibacter sp.
TCAATAATTCTTTTATAGCGCCACTGGTTCTGCTGTGTGCTCTTGCTTCCAAAAGCTGTCCTAATAAAACAAGTGCAAGTATAACAGTTGCCGCTTCAAAATAAACAAACACAGTTCCGCTTTCAGTTTTAAATTGGTTGGGAAAAATACCGGGAAACAACATTGCAATAACACTAAATAAAAATGCCACGCCTGTGCCAATACCAATTAAAGTAAACATGTTAAGGTTCCATGTAATGACAGACTTCCATGCTCTTTTAAAAAACATCCAGCCTGCATAAAACACAACAGGAATTGATAATACCATTTGAATCCAATTCCATTTCTCCTGGCTCAACATTTTTAACAACGGATTATCTGGAATCATATCGCTCATTGCAATGATTAAAATCGGAATGGTAAAGGCCACTGCTATTCTAAATTTTTTCAGGAGTTCATTATATGTTTTATTTTCCTCTTCTGCTATTGGTTGCATTGGAACTAAATCCATTCCGCAGATAGGGCAGGAGCCTGGCGCATCCCTGATAATTTCCGGATGCATAGGACAGGTATATTTTGTGACCTCACCCCCCGCCCTCTCCGAAGTAGAGGGAGCCGAAGGAACTTTTTCCAGGCTCATGCCGCAAACGGGGCAATCGCCGGGCTTATCATACATCTTATCGCCTTCACAGTGCATAGGGCAATAATATTTTCCATCACTGTTGTTTGAGGTTTTATGAACATGGGTGTGAGTCGATTCGTTTTCTGCCTTTGCAGCAGGTTGATTCATCGCATGAGAAACTTTTTTTTTTTCAATCTTATATTTGTAATCTTTTAAAACCGATTTTAATTCAGTTGTAGGAACATGCTTCTTCATATCAAGTGTTGCTTCTCCTTTTGCTAAATCAATGGAAACATTTTCAACTCCGGCAACAGCTGATAATAAACTTTTTGCTTTTGCTACACAACCATTGCAAGTCATGCCGGTTATGTTATAAGTATGTGTCATCATAAATTAATGTATAACACAAAGATAAAAAATGAAAGCAGGCCTGTTGTTATGTAATTATGGAGTATAGTTGTAACATTTACAGGTCTTCGAGGTTTTTGCGGCTGTTCTGCTTTAGAGATTTGTAAAAAGAAGGGGAGAGCCCGGTTTGCTTTTTAAACTGGTTAGATAAATAAGCCACGCTGCTGTAACCCAGCCGGTCGGCGATCTGCGAAAGTGTAAGCTCATCGTATTTTAGTAACTCCTTTACCTTCTCTATCTTCTGGGCAATAAAATATTTTTCTATGGTGATGCCTTCCACTTCAGAAAAAAGATTGCTTAAATAATTGTAATCGTAGTTGAGGTTTTTGGAAAGGTATTCGGAAAGATTAATGTTGATGTTCTCATCGCTATAGTGAATAAGTTCCACAATAATATTTTTGATCTTTTCGATCAACTGGTTTTTCCTGCTGTCAATAATTTCAAAGCCCAGGCTTTGCAGTGACGCATCAAGTTGCTGTAGTTTATTTACACCAGGTTGCTCTTTAATTTCCACTTCACCTAACTCAACACTCACAGGCTGAAGGCCGGCTTTTTCCAGTTCCGCCTTCACTGCCATTTTACAACGGCTGCAAACCATGTTCTTTATATAGAGTTTCAAAATGTTATTGTTCGTGTTTTATTGTTGCTGTTGCAAAGCTATTGAAAAGAAAAGCGTCGTGTCAAAATGAGGACAGATTGCTGTGCGTTGGCAGAATTGCAGCTCTTCCTGCAAAAAGGTTTTGCGAATTCGTTTCGCTGCGTTTTGCGGGGCATGGCAATAGTGACGGTACCAGAACATTTTACTTTGTAACAGAAAAACGGCATTCCGAATTTCCACTGATCTGTGAAATCGGTTTCTTGTGAAAGGATAATCTCTTCAATGCAAGCTATCAATCTTTTGGAGGCTGGTCTTGTTGCAAATAAAAATTGTTCAGTGCTATTATCATTATTTAACTGCCACAAAAATAGCAACCTCAGCGTTTTCCAGGTTTTGCGCTTTCTCGCCGTATACTTCAAAGTCGGCGGTAAACGTTCTTTGCAGATCCGAATTCCAGATTTTTGTCCATTCTTCAAAAACCATTCCTCCTAAAATATTTCCTTTCGCAATATGTTCGGCATATTTTGCTTCTTCAACAGTTTTTCCAATCATTCCGTTTGGGATATTGTCTAATGTTGAAACCTTGCAACCTAATATTGTCGTGTAGGGTCTGGTGTGGTCTTTTTCATATTCTGTGTAAATGCAATAGATTGAATTGTCAATTTTATTGGGAATTTTTTCAAGAATACCTTCAGTCGTAAATTTATTCCACAAGGCTGGAATGTCTTGCCCGGCCTGCCCATTTTCGTTTGTAGTTCTTGCAGAAATTCCAATTACAGTAAATTTTTTAATTGTTTGATGAATCATTTTGTCTGAATTTAATTTGTTAAGCCACAAAACTAAAATGAGGTTGCGACAGCCCTATGTCAGGGGTGTTGAAAATATTTTTCTTTGCATATTTCAAAATATTCCTGCAATGAAACTTTGTGTGGCTGAAATTTTTCGTTGAAGGTATTCAGCTGTTGAATTCTGTCAAGCCGAAATGCTCTAAATTCATTTCGTAGCCTGCAAAATGCAATTAAAATCCAATTCTCCTGCGTGCAATAAATGGCAAAAGGTTCAATTACTCTTGTTGTAGTTTGATCGTTGTCTGACGAATGATATTTGATTTCAATGAGATTGAAATTTGTTAGGGCCAGCTGCAAAGTAGCAAGATGATTGCTCGTTCTATCGTTGTTAATGTTTTGCCTGAATACGATTCGGTTTGAAAGTAAGTTTGCTTTGTCTTTTGTGTTATATCGCAAAACAGATTTTATCTTGCTGATTGCTTCTGTAAATTCTTTTACAAATGAAGCATCTTTGTTTTTTAAGATAAGTTGTTCGGCTGTAATTAATGCGTTGGCTTCACTTTCGGTAAACATTACAGGCGGAATTCTATAACCTTCCATTAAAGTATAGCCTTTTCCTTCTTCTGTCAAGATTGGAATCCCTGCTTGCTCCAATGCTTTGATGTCTCTGTAGATTGTTCTATTACTTACCGAAAATTTCTTAGCCAATTCTGAAGCAGTTAAAAGTCGTTTTGTTTGCAGTTGCATTAAAATTGCGGTGAGTCGTGAAAGTCGTTTTGTATCGTTGTGGTTCATGATCTTTGTCTAACTGTTTAGGTTTGTATAATCGTTTAATGCATTACGCCCAACGGTTACGGCTTAGCGAACAAAAATGCTGAGAATATATATTTGGTGCCCGCCATATTGCCAAACCTATTGTGCTTTTTTTTTGCAATGTATTGTGAAAATCTATTCTAAACAGAAACATACTTTAGTTAACTGAAATAATTGTTGCCTGCCTTGCTAATAACTTCCAGACGTCACGGTTTTTTATCCAAATATTCGTAAATCTTCTTGTAACAGTTTTTCCAGGGTTGGTAGTATTTCCTGCCGGATTTATAATTTCCTTACCCATAACAATACCAACATTTCCCACAATCTCCATCTTTTCAATTATCCTTTCAAAGGACGAATAATTAATTTTACCGCTTCTTATTCGTTCTTTTATTTGTTCAAAATTTACAATTTTATTTTCTGGATTATGTACGAGTATTTGAGGATCCCATAACTGACTCAACGCTACTGTGTCAGCTTTCAATATTGCTTCTCTTTCTGCATCTTCCAGTCTTTTCAACAATTCTTTATCTGATTGTTGGCAAAAGGTAAAATGGCTGATCGATAAGAAGGATACCAGGAATATGATAGTTTGTATTTTTTTCATTTCAACATTTAAGCGTTTGATAGATTTTTAAAAGCTATATTCTGCGTTTGTACTTCAGCATTCTATTGGCTCTTTTTTATTTCCTTTTTAAGGCCCCATCCAATATACCAGGTCTTGGCGATGTTTTCTGCCGCACCTGTTTCAAATTCTATTTGCTGGTCTGTACCATCAGCAAAATAAAATTTTGTTTTTGACTCAGACTTAAGTTCGATATCTGCACCACCGGGCGGATGAATGAATAATTTATTATTTTTCATGATAATTTCTACCGGGAAATTAACCATATAAGGAGGCCTGGTTAAGGGCATTGTATAATTGCCTGTATACTTATCTAAAGCCGTGTTTGTTATAATTTCTTTGTGAATAGCAGGCATCGTTATTTTTTTATTTAAAGCAATAGCAACCAATGCATCCGCAATAAAATCTGTGTGTGATTCATTATTAGATAAAACGATTGTCGTAATATCACTATTGGTATAATGCATATGCATAGTCAAATACCCGGGAAAATAACCATTATGAAAAAAGTAGTTTCCAAAATCATTTTCACCAACCCGCATGCCGTAGCCGAACTGAACGGTTGGAAATGTAGCTTTTTCTGCCTGCCTGGAAAGCATCGCAATTTGAGTTGCCTCAGTAAGCAGCTTGTGATTCTTCAGGGCCTGGTCCCATTTTAAGAGATCGCCGGTACTGGTAATGGTCATTCCTTCCCCCGTTATGCCAGCGAGATAAGTCGTCCAACCGGTGTGCAGACTGTCGGCGTTTACATAGGTTTGCAAACTATCGTTATAAACAAAGCCATCTGCATAACCTGGAATTGATTTTGTTGAACGTGGGCCATTTGCAACCATAGTATGCGTCATACCCAATGGTTTAAAAACATGCTCCGCCATATAATCCTTGTAAGATTGCCCCGAGATTTTTTCAATGATAGATGCCAGTAAATTAAAAGCGGTTCCTGAATACATCAGGTCTTTGCCGGGCTCAAATAAAAGGGGAGGCTTTTCTCTTGCCAGCAAAGCGATTATATCATCATTGCTTGCTGTTTTATTATGATCAAAAAACTTTGATACTACGCCGAACCCGTCAGGCATCCCTGACGTGTGGGTAAGTAGTTGCTGGATGGTAACATTATTATAAGGAAGCCCGGGAAAAAACTTTCGAAGCGTATCCGCATAAGAAATCAAACCTTTATCTTTCAACAACAAAATTCCTACAGCGGTAAATTCTTTTGCAATGGAACCGCAATCAAAAATACTATTACTGTCAAGTTTGCTTTTCGTATTATAATCGGCATAGCCAAAAGATTTTTTGTAAAGCACTTTTCCATTTTGCGCAATCAATACATTGCCATTAAATCCGTAAAGGTCAGTTTGCCCTTGCATGTATTTATCAAAGAATGATGAATTATTTTGGGCATTCAAAATAAGTGATAACCCAAAACTACCTGTAGCTAAAAGAAAAAGGAATTTTTTGTTCATAAATGAGTTTTAGTTAAATTATTATTGCTGAATTTTTGATTAAAAAGGCATAAAACTAAACAGATAAACACCAACAAAATTTGCGGGGTAATAATGCACAACAGGCACTGCTTACCGATGCGATGATATTTGAAAATCGTCCCTAACTGAAGTTAAATTTATAAATAAAAGTTCATTGTTTACTATACTGCCTGGCGTTACCTGCCCGCCGGCATCCAGGTTGGATGGCTGAAACAAACGACCAATACCATACCAAAACCTGAGGCTTCATTTGGCGCCCGCCGTATTCGCAAGCCGCCTTATATGCAGTTGTTCGTTGTTCAACATTTTGGTAACCCATAGAATAAATTCATTATTATCTATCATTGAAATGGCATGTGGAAACCTTACCATTTCGAAATCCTTTAACGGGGCATGAAACATACTCTGCGTTATCATTTCCTAAAAGTTCGAGTTGAAAAATACAAACTGAAAGGTGGGCGAGAAATGGTAAATTGTAAAATTTAATTCGCTTAAGCAATGCAATTTCTAAACCTTATTTTGTCAAAACCATTTGGTTTGCTGCTTTCAATTGAACATTACTTGCTGGATTAATTTCGCTACCTGAAATTAATTTATTTACAAACTTTTGCGAGGCTTTGTCGTCGGTACGAAACTATCGAAGATAATGTTTAGAATATAGCTGTCCGCCAAATTGCTGCAACGCTTTGTTGTACGCTGCCTAGAAAAGCTATACCTTAATAGGCCAACACAATCTCTAACTTAAAACTAGATCAATGAAAAAGATAATAATGACGATTGCTTTATTGGCCTATGTAGCATTTTTACATGCTCAGGATAAAAATATAGAGAATGAGATTAGAAACCTGGAACAATCTGAAGTAAAGGCTGTGCTTGAAAAAGATTCAGTTATGCTCTTAAGACTATGGGATAAAGATTACGTTGTTAATTCTCCAGATAACGTTGTAGTTTTTCCTGGCAAAAGTACATTAGACAGGCCTGTTCTCAAAAAATCGAAAATCTCTTTCACTCGGGAAGTTGAGCAAATTATTATTAAAGGTGATGTTATTTTTTCAATGGGGAATGAGACTGTAACTCCGTTAGGCGACGATAAGATTAGTGGCCAAATTATAAAGAGAAGGTATACCAACATTTGGATGAAAAGAGAAGGTTTGTGGAAATTGGTTGCCAGGCATGCAAACGTGATATGCCAGAATAAATAGTGAGACGTTTAATCAGCGACCTCAAATTATTAAAGACTTCGGTTAGTAAGCTTCGTCCTGAACGAAGTTGACAATTCTCTTTTCGATTTCTTCAACTGTAAAGTCTTCAATAACTACATCAATATTTTTGTCTTTCATTAGTTGAATGTTGTTTGTGAAGCCGGCAACTTTAAATATTTCTTGTATGTCAAATTTGTTTGCAATTTCTTTTAGGTTTAAAATACTATTTCCAGCAGGGATAAAGTCTGCCAACTTAAGCATTTGTTCTCTTGAAAATTTTATCGCAAAACTGTATCCGGTAACAGGACATGGGTGAAGTGCAATTACCTTTAGATCCATGTTCAGTTGCTTTTTTCGATAGTCTTTCCATCAATGTATTTTGTATCACTAAGTTTTCAGTGACAACCAATGGAAGCGTAAAAATCTTCTCTATTATCAAACAATATATATATTGATGTGTTTATCCATCGGAAGTTTCACTCCGGTATATTTCTTTTATACTCATTTATTTATTAAACCAGGCAAATAAATAATTTAAATTTTATAAAAAAAGATTTTCGGAAATTTGCAAATCAAGCAACTCAATAAATTATATAATGGAAAATAATACACATTCATTTGCCGCAGAAAACTCAATTCTTACTGAACTGAATGATGAAGGCGCTGCAGGCAAGTGCCCGTTTATAGGCGGGCAATTAAAGAATACCGCCGGTGGTGGTACAAAAAACCGTGACTGGTGGCCAAACCAGTTGAAATTAAATATCCTCCGGCAACATTCTGCTTTGTCTAACCCCATGGGTAAGGCATTCAATTATGCCGACGAATTTAAATCGCTTGACTTTGCTGCTTTAAAGAAAGACATTTTTGATCTAATGACAACCTCCCAGAGTTGGTGGCCGGCAGACTATGGTCACTACGGGCCATTCTTCATAAGGATGGCTTGGCACAGTGCAGGCACCTACCGCATTGCCGACGGACGTGGGGGCGGAGGATTCGGCACACAGCGGTTTGCCCCATTAAATAGCTGGCCGGATAATGCAAACCTGGATAAGGCACGATTGCTCCTATGGCCAATAAAACAGAAATACGGAAAGAAAATTTCATGGGCAGACCTGATGATCCTTACCGGCAATTGTGCCCTGGAATCTATGGGTTTTAAGACTTTCGGTTTTGGTGGCGGCCGAGCCGATGTTTGGGAGGCAGCGGAAGATATTTATTGGGGTGCTGAAAAAGAATGGCTGGGCGATAAACGATACACTGACAAACACGAACTGGAAAATCCACTTGCCGCCGTTCAAATGGGTTTGATCTATGTAAACCCGGAAGGCCCTTCGGGAATCCCTGACCCGCTTGCAGCGGCACATGATATCCGTGAAACTTTTGGCCGTATGGCCATGGACGATGAGGAAACGGTAGCGCTTATTGCAGGCGGACATTCATTTGGTAAAACACATGGCGCCGCAGACCCCGGCAAACATGTAGGCTCAGAGCCGGCAGGAGCAGGAATTGAAGAGTTAGGGCTTGGATGGAAAAACATTTTTGGTACCGGCAATGCCGGGGATACCATTACCAGCGGTATTGAAGGAGCATGGACAACCACACCAGCGAAATGGAGCAATAACTATTTTGAAAACCTTTTTGGGTTTGATTGGGAGCTAACAAAAAGCCCGGCAGGTGCCCATCAGTGGAAACCAAAAAATGATGGCGGCGCTGGTACTATTCCTGATGCCCACGACCCGTCAAAAACGCATGCACCGTTTATGTTGACGACTGATATTTCTTTAAAAGTGGATCCTGCATACGAAAAAATTTCAAGACGCTTTTTTGAGAACCCGGCCCAGTTAGCAGATGCGTTTGCCCGTGCCTGGTATAAACTTACACACCGGGATATGGGGCCAATCGTACGCTATCTTGGCCCTGACGTTCCCGCTGAAGAATTGATATGGCAAGATCCTTTGCCGCATGTGGCGCATGAACTTATTAACGATAATGATATAGCGGGTTTAAAATCTGCAATACTTTCTGCAGGGCTTACGGTCTCACAACTGGTATCTACAGCCTGGGCATCTGCCTCAACATTCCGTGGGTCTGATAAACGTGGTGGGGCCAACGGTGCCCGCATTCGCCTGGCCCCACAAAAAGATTGGGAAGTAAACAACCCTGCTCAATTGGCTACAGTTTTACAAAAGCTGGAAGGCATCCGAAAAGAATTCAATAATACTCAGCCCGGAAAAATGGTGTCACTTGCAGATCTTATTGTGTTGGGAGGATGTGCAGGCGTAGAACAGGCAGCGAAAAATGCAGGGCATGATGTGACCGTACCTTTTACACCGGGACGTGCGGATGCAACGCAGGAACAAACTGACATAGAATCATTTTCAGTGTTGGAACCTGCGGCAGATGGATTCCGCAATTATCTAAATTCCAAACACACTGCATCGGCAGAAGATATGCTTGTGGACAAAGCCCAACTATTAACCTTGACAGCGCCGGAGATGACAGTTCTCCTTGGTGGAATGCGTGTGCTTAATACAAACTTTGGCGAAACACAACATGGCGTTTTTACCAAAAATATAGGGGCACTTACTAATGATTATTTCATTAACCTGCTCGATTTGGGTACAACCTGGAAGGGCACAACGGATGCTCAAAATATATTTGTGGGCAGCGACCGCACAACAGGAGAACCTAAATGGATAGGCACCCGTGTTGATCTCATCTTTGGTTCCAACTCCGAGCTGCGTGCCCTGGCAGAAGTGTATGGATGTGCCGACGGCCAGGAGCAGTTTGTACAGGACTTTGCAGCAGCATGGAATAAAGTGATGAACCTTGATCGCTTTGACCTGGTTTGATTAAGGAAAAGTTTTTAATAAAGATAGGTGGGTCGGCAACGGGCCACCTTTTATATTTCGGATTATTTAATTGCTAAAATATGGCATCGGAGTTTTCCTTTTCGTTGGTTTATTTTTTTGATGTACTCTATGGAAACCCCACCTGCAGGCAGGCAAGGGCAGCGGCGGCAATATTTGAATAGCTAAAGTGGAAGCGTAAAATAAAATTCACTTCCTTTTCCTGGTTTATTTTCTGCGCACATTTGTCCATGATGGGGCTGAATAATTTCGTGTGAGATATAAAGGCCAATGCCTAAACCCTGGAAATGTGCAGCATGTTCTTCTACCCGGTAATACCTGACAAATATTTTTTCGACAACACTATGCCCCGATTGCTCTGTTT
>JBDUCK010000404.1:0-2903 GCA_040003485.1 Ferruginibacter sp.
ACAATGCCTACCATGTTTTCATGAATGATAATCATATCTGCAATGGTGATGGTAAAGGCAAAATTATTTATGCGGTAAGTACCTGCAGTGATGTAAGAAGTCTGCCGGCCTTTCTGTCCGCCGTTATCTAAAAATTTCTGTGCGTCCTGAAAGTTGTCACTATCTACCCTGCGGCCAAGTATAGCACCAGTAGGTATTTCAGCGCCATCATTGCTAAGTACCAGCCCGATTTTACCTTCGGGTATCACGGTAAAAGCTTGCATCTCTACCCCAAATTGCCAGGGCCACATACCCCAATATAAACCCGGTGCAAGTGTTTTTCCCTGGAAACCTGCTTCTCCTTTTGTGGCGATGATCCGCCCATCTGGCAATGCTTTATTGGCGCCAAAAAGAACGAATTTTTTTGTTACCAAACCCAGCCTGTTCTCCGGCACAATCACCATACCGAAGAAAACCCTGAGAATAAATTTGTACAGGATGAGTGATATAACAAGTACAATCACCCACCAGTAAGTTGCTAATAATTGTTGTGTGTCCATTTTGTTGAGTTGGTTTTAATTTGTGAATTTTTTATTTTTTTTACCAGGCATTAGTATTTCAATAATGCTTCATTGGCGTCGCACTCTTGTACAGTACATCATTATTCATCTTTTTTCACGATATAGAGAAAAGAGAAAATAAAGTTTTTTGCGCAGAGATGCTGCTTAATATTTTATAGAAAAAAACAGGAAGGTGGCTTTACTCTTTGACGGTAATTAAAAAGCAGGGCAGCTATGAAGTGGTACATTTTACATGGGAGCAAGGCTCCGTTTAGTTTTGAAAAGTAAAGATATATTGAAGCGCATGATTGCCCAAATAAATCAGGGGGTAGCGGGCCTTACGGTTTCACAAATGGTAGAGTATGTGTTATGAGTGGCAGAAGGAAGGGAATGTTCAAAAGTCAAAGGTCAAAAGGGAAAAGTCAAAAATGAAAAGTCAAAAGTGCAAGAATGAAACTTTATACCAATCCCAAAGTTATAGTTTTGCATCACAATCATACATCTCACATCTCACATCTTACATCTTACATTATAAATCCCACATCATAAATCTCCTACATTGTTTCTAGTTCATCTTTATGATGGGGTTTCCATACTACATAATAAAACACCAGGAATAATAAGCCCACGATAAAAGGAATTATTGCCAAATGTTTGTACGTATATTCTCCAAAAAGAGGCCAGGTGTCAAAATGAAAAAATTCGCTGATCATCCAGTAGGCATTGGCCGATATCCAGAATACGATGGCAAGGTTATGACATACTTCACTCATGTATTGACGGGTACGCCAGGCAATAAGCACAGCAAAAAATAAAGTGGGAAAAATCATCGCTATGCCCAATGGCCGCCAGATCATACACCAACTGATATCTTTAAACAACCAGAAAACAATGTGCAGGTTTTCCATACGGCGATATTTCAGGGGTATGGCATAGACAGGCTCTGCCACATCTGAAGAAGAAATATTTTTTATCGTTATGTCATTTTCCATTTTTCTTTTTTTTACCCTTTACAAATATTGAATTTTAATCTGCAAAAAATTGTAATTTGTTGTTCCCTTAAAACATTTCTGCAATGATGGTTCGTGGCTGCATTGTATACCTAATTACATTTTGTACTGCATATTTTTTATGCCTTCCTGCTTCGGTTGCCCAGTATAGCAAAGCCGATTCTTCTGCTGTGTTTATGCTGATAGATAAAGCAGAACTGTTTTTTACCGATGGTAATTACGATTCGGCATTGTATTACTGCGGCGTAGCAGAAAAACGGAGCAAAGAGAAGAATTTTAAAAAAGGTCAGGCGTATGCACAAATAGAAGCTACAGATATTTACATTGATAAAGATGATCTGGCTAAGGCAGACGCAAATGCCGCAGCAGTAAATAAAATGGGATTGCAGTTGAAAGATTCTCTCATTATTGCCATTACCTGGATGCAGATGGCACAGGTAAAAATGTACGGCGACCAGTTTGATGAAGCTGTTCCTCTCTTTGAAAAAGGCCTTCAATACTGGCTTGCACAGCATCCAACAAAATATTCTGCATTGGCGTATAATGATCTCGGTTATACCTGGGGTAGAAAAGGAGAATTGACCAAACAGGCCGATTACCTGGTCAGGTCAATCAGTATTTATGAAAAATATTTTCCGGATAAATATGGGGAACTGGCAATTGCATTGAGTAATCTTTCCACCGTTTATTATACGCTTAACCAGAAAGAGAAAGCCATTGAATATGCCAAAAAATCGCTTGCATACAGGGAAAAAACGGGCGATATAGCAAGGCTTTCGCTGGGCTGCTGCAATATCAGCCAGTACTATATTGGTTTTAATAATGAGGAAGCAGAAAAGTACCTTAAACTCTGTGTAAAATATGCTTTGCAAAGCAAGCAGGAGTCCCGTATCATTCACTCGTATGTAACCGCAGCCCATTTGTACAGCACCAATAAAAAACCTATCGAAGCACTGGAATATGAACTGAAAGCGATAACCCTTTTGGAGAAAAATAAAAAGGACGTTGTAATGCTGGCAAGACGTTATATGGCTGCCGGTACTTTATGCAGCGACCTGAAAAAAGATACCGGGTTGATAATGTCTTACTACACTAAGTCATTGAATATTTTAAAATCATTGCCTGATAAAATGAACATCCGGGACTTTTACCTGCAGCTATCCAATTATTACAATGAAAATAAAAACTATACAGAAGCCTATTCAAATTATAAAAAATTCATCTTATATAAAGACAGCATCATTTCAGAAAAAACACGATCGTCTATTGCTGAAATAGAAACAAGGTATGAAACCAAAAAAAAGGATGCTGAAATTAATGTACTTAATATCAACCAAAAAATAAGACTATTAGA
>JBDUCK010000405.1:0-2900 GCA_040003485.1 Ferruginibacter sp.
TGTAAACTTTAAATGAAGATTGAGCTTATTGCCGAATAAAGAATAAGATGTATAAGGGAGTAACGCCCGTCCGAAGGGCATTACGCCGCTCGGGCAACGATGCAGAATAAAGAACTAATGCTGGAAATATAACACTATTGTCCTGTTAAAAAAAACTTTGCCTAATCTTAAGGCATCATTGTTACGTATATTTTACTAAATCATTTTTAATGAAATATTTTAAAACATTTATGCGTTCCTCTTTTTCATTAATTCTTATACTTTTAATTTTTACATTATTATGTTCCTGTAAAAAAGCTGTCCAGGCTGATACAACCAATACGAATATGCCACCCAATCCTGCTGCAAAAAAATATCTTGCCCTGGGAGATTCTTATACTATCGGTCAATCTGTACCCACGGCTGACAGATTTCCCGATCAGGCAAACTTATTACTGTCTGCACAAGGAGTTGCAGTGAATACCCTGGATATTATAGCCGTTACCGGTTGGACAACTGCCAACCTTATCAACGCAATAAACAGTAACCCACCCACAAATGACTATGATTTTGTAACACTTTTGATTGGCGTAAATAATCAATTCCAGGGCAGAAGTATTGATGAATATAAAAATGAATTTACTATTTTGCTAAACCGTGCTATACAATATGCAGGCAATCGCAAAAGCCGGGTATTTGTTTTATCCATTCCGGATTACAGTGTAACGCCTTTTGCACAGGGTTATGATACAGCAAAAATTGCCAGGGAAATTGATGCCTTTAATCTTGCTAATAAAAATATAACGACACAGTTAGGGGTAACCTATATTGACATTACACCTATCTCACGGGAGGCTGCAAAAGACCCGGCATTGGTTGCTACTGACGGATTGCATCCCTCCGGAAAACAATATAAAAGATGGGCAGATCTGTTGGCGCCGTTAGTAAAAACGTCTTTACAATAATCAGGAACCCAGCCCTGCGACGACGTTGATGGTAAGCGCTACTACTACGGTATTAAAGCCAAAGGAAACCAGGCTATGCAGTAACGCAATTTTCCTTAATCGTTTAGAGGTTATAGAAATATCGGAAACCTGGAAAGTCATTCCCAGTACAAAAGAAAAATATGCAAAGTCAAGGTAGTCCGGGTCTTTTTCCCCAGGGAAATCAAGACCAGTACCTGTTTTGCCTGTGCCTTTTTCTTCGCTGCCATAAAAAATATGTGCATAGCGAAAAGCAAAAGTAGTGTGAACTAATATCCATGAACTCATCATACCTATTATAGCAATGGGTAACTGCCAGGCTTTAGCGGTACTGTCTTCTGATTTTGATGTGATTAATAAAATAACTGCCAGCAGGCTTGCCATTGTAGCAACTAATACCACAAAAAAAATAATTACTCTGGACTCATCCTGCTTACTGCATTGGTCACAAACCTGGTCGCTGTTAAGCGTAAAAAAAGTAATAAAACTTAGGGTAATGTTGCTGATGCAAAAAATATCCCAGCCTACCATAAGATGTGCAACCGAATTAAGATGCTTTTCTGGAAAAATCAAATAAATACTTACCGCAAGTACGGCACTTATCAATAATTTATGGATAGCATGCAGGCGGTTAAACCATGAAAGATCTTGTTTGATATTTTTTTTCATAAAGCAATAATTTTTAAAACAGCTTTGAATGTAGCATAAATTTATGCATTAAGAAGAATGTATATTGATTACCTCATTAACATCCGGATAATTTTATGTTGGAGCCATTCTACAATTAGTATAATAATTTTGTAGTGCGATAGATAAATATTTGCAGCCGAATTAAATAATATATATTTGCAACGTCGTTACATTTTATATTGAACCTTTCTAGTACTATACGTAAAATAAGCAGCGCTTTGCTGATCGGTGTTTTTGCACTAAGCATTACTCCTGTAATTGTTTTGCATAAGATAGCGGCCAATCATAAAGATATCAGTTATGCCAACAAACAACAGAAAGGCGATCAATATTCAAAAGCTGGGATTAATTGTAACTGCATAAATTTTGTTGCAGAAGCTCCCTTTATAAATACGTTTAGCCCTATAAATTTTACCTTTCCAAAATCGGTTTCTTCCTTTACAAATTATTACCGGGAAACATTTTATTCTCAACATCATTTTTACGCAGCCCTGCGTGGGCCACCGGTTGCCGCATAATATTTCTAAAATTTCACTTCAATTTTTGTTGTGCTGGTATTTCTTACCGGTATCAATTTATATAAAAACTTCAGGCACTATGCCTGTAAAATTTTACAACAATGTCAAAAATAAAATATATTTTATTTATAAGTGTTTGCATATTGGGCAGCTTTTCCTTGTCAGCGCAAAAAATATTATCAGGTAAAATTACTTCTGCAAAAACAGGCTTGCCTGTATATGCAGCAAGCGTAAGCATCAATGATCTTAAGCTTACTGTAATTACCGATACGGCGGGAAATTATAAATTTAAAAATCTGCCAAACGGAAATTTTTTGGTAGAAGCGCATTCAGTTGGATACAAAGCTGCAACACACAATACCAATTTTACCCAATCATCCATTCAGGATTTTAAACTGGCAGAAAATATTGTGGAAGAAAGTGAAGTAGTAGTTACGGGCTTATCTAAAGCCACACAAATAAAACGAAGTCCTATCCCCATTGTTTCTATCAGTCACAATTATATTGTGTCTAACATTAACACAAATATTATTGATGCCATTACAAAAGTTCCGGGAATTACCGCAGTTACCACCGGGCCAAATGTTTCTAAACCGTACATCAGGGGCCTGGGGTTTAACCGCATACTTACCCTTTACGATGGGGTGCGCCAGGAAGGGCAGCAATGGGGCGATGAGCATGGTATAGAAGTAGACCAATACAGCGTAGACCGGGTAGAAGTAGTAAAAGG
>JBDUCK010000112.1:0-9698 GCA_040003485.1 Ferruginibacter sp.
CACAGAAACTTTTATTGAGATATGATAAGAAATCAATTCATTGCGAACTGAGACATGAATTGAAATATAATTTACAATGACAAAAATCATACACTACCGGCAGTTTTAATGGCAGAGAAATGTTCACACCCGCTGGTGTTCCTTCCCCTCCGCCATGGCTCGTGGCACACGAAACAATTTTCCTCTTACCTAACCAGCACCAAATACATTTTACGGGCTCTTTAAAAATCTAAACTCATTAATTCAATTTATAAATAGAAAGTTTTTTTATTCGCATTTTTTGTTTCGTGTGCCACGAACCAACGCAAGGGGAGTTAGCAGCAACCAGGTACCACGCTATTTAAAAGCGTATTCTGTTTATCGGACATTCCCAACAAAACTTCCATTTGTGATCTCGACTGAATTAGTTCCATTCCAACAGGTAACATTAAATGACCCCTTTACCCGGGTTGTTGTAAGGCTATCGATTTTTAGTGAGCCAGAAAGTACATCATAGTTATTACGGTATTCAATGCCTGTAGTCTGGTCCATCTTACAAATTATCTTAATTCCCTTATGCTGCCCAATAACATGACCAAAGGAATATGAACCGGCCTTTAAAATATCCATCATGTCGATTGCAATGGACATGTTCCCGCTTTCTCCTGAAAGTGAAACTATGCTACTATCACCAGTGGGCCAGCTATACCTTGTAAAGTAACCTCCGGCTGCTAAAAATTGATTATTTGTTCCGCCAATTAAAATATCGGCCTTCATTTTATTGTTAGAATCCGGAATTATTGTATACCCTCCCCAATCTAAATTCCCCTCAAGATGACCAAAATCTTTTCCACATGAAGTAAAAAAGATTACAATACAAGCAAAAATGACTGTTTTCATAATTTAAGTTTTAGAGCATAAAATTAGATTCACAACCAGCCCATTCCTAATTGATTAATATAAATAAGTGAAGAAATATTAGCAATAAATAATAAAAATCAGGATTGATTCTCTATGAATTATTAAATCCTGCTTATTTAGCACAGCCGCAATAACATTTCGGGATTTTCATAAAGGATGATGTTTAAAAGATTACTGAAGGAGGTTATATTCTCTAACCTGATACTCTAATAAAAGTATTGACAAAATCAGGGCAGGATGTTTAATGAATTCCCTGCCTTACCTTGTTTCGTGGCACAAGGCTTCATTTAAGCCTATATGCTAGTGTTAGTTTTTCTTCTTGTCTAATTCTGTTTTTAGTCTTTGGTTAATGTCAATTTTCGATTTGGTAAAAACAAAAATGGTTGTCCCGTATTCTCTGGCTAATGAATTAGTTACAGAGTCTGCAACATAGGCAGTTTCAAAAAAGGGGCTTGTTTCTTGTAACTCCTTGTCGCTGCTATCAAACTCTTTAACTCTAATAAAATTTTCAATCTTAGTGTCAAGGTCAAACCAATTAATATAGTCAGCACTGAATGAAACAGCTTTGATATTTTTATTTGAGGTGTAATAATTTATTGCTCCTGCCTGTCCATAATTATCACACACAATGATAGTTTGATCTTTATTTGTCAGGTTAGTATAAACTGCATCCACCTTTTTTGCTAATTCTTTCCATCCGAGCATGTCTGCAAAATCTTGTGGCAACAAATGGTCTTTACCGTCTTCCCAACGAAGCATACCTAATTCTTTGTACTTATTATTATTGTCTATATAATAATTAGGGGCTTTCACTGAAAAAACGATGTTGAATAAAAAAACATAAAATATAATTGGAACAGCGAGTAAAATTGGTTGTAGATATTTTCTCCAGCCAGTATTCAATTTGTTGCTTAAGAAGGCTGAGCCAAATGAAATATAAACAGGATACAATCCTATAGCATAATAACCTTTAGCTTTAAAACAAATAAAGATTATGAGTGTGAAAATGATTGTTCCAAAAAAGAGCCTAAATTTTTGAAATGGTTTATGAAATAATAACGCATATAAAGCAGCTGCAATAACAGGCAAAGCTCCTACGAAAAATAAAAATTGCTCCTTAAGAAAGTCAAAACGATTAACATTTACCAATTGGGTGTCTGCTAATTCTTTCAGATGATGAAAAACGGGGAAGCCGTTATTGTATTGCCATAAAAGATTTGGCAAAATGAGTAACAGCCCGAATACAATCGCAAAATAGAACTCTTTTTTTGCAAAAACTTTACGTTGATCTGTCAATAAAATAGCGGGAAAAAGTCCAATAAGTAAAAAGATAATATTGTACTTATTTAAAAACCCAATAGCAAAAATAAAACTACAAATGAAAAGCCATTTTACATTTTCAGTATTAATGTATTTAATAACGAAATAATAAAAAGCTGTCCAACATAGAACGTCGAATGAATTGGGCTGAAACAGAAAGTTTAATCTCAAAAGAGCAGAAAGCAACATACAAGTTGCTCCTAATATTAATGCAAATAAGTTGCCCTTTAATGCTTCAATAGTTTTCCAAACCACAACAATTGTAAAGGTGCCAAACAAAGCAGGAAAGAATTTCACCCAAAACACACCGTTGCCAAGTAGTTTAATAATATAAGCAATCCATGAGGTAACCGGTGGAAGAGATTGAAAACCCCAAGCTAAATGGTTGGCTTGGTCAAGATGCAAATATTCGTCCCGTTGTAAATCATAGTCTGGGTTAAACAACAAATATTGCAAAAGAAATTTTGCAAGTATAAATCCAATTAAAATAAATATTTTCTTTCTCATTGAAGAAGATCTGTTAAAATTACCGTTTACAACATCTTTCATGCCGTCCGTTTTCACTTGCTCAAAACAATAGTGTCTTAAATGGTTTCCGGAAATATATTATAGATGGTAGTACATTCTTTTTTTTATATCGTGAAATATTAGTTGATGTCAAGCCCGAATGTTTCTAGTTAGCACTATCCCCAAAAACTTGCAGGCAACAAGATTCTTCACGCTAGTTGTAGTCCAACATCAGTTTTACAATTTTCACAAATGACTGACCATAATCCTTTTTAATCCGTTGCAAACATTGGTCAATCATATATTGTTTTTGAAGGTGCTATCATGTCGAATAACTCAGTTCCATCATTGCTTGCAACAATAATTACTGTTTTCTTTGAGCTGTCGTAAGCAGGTAGTTTATAATTATACTTATTTGTGTCCTGGTAAACCGGGCTCTTTCCAAACTCTCGTAATGGACTACATGCATTAAAAAGTAAAAGAGAAATTACTAAAACTAAGATAGAGATTTTCATGATTTTTTTTATTATCATTTATTTTTATTTCCTTTTAAAATTCTTTGTAATTGCCGGGCCGTTTTAAACCCGCATTTTGATGATATATATTCAATGGTAAACTCCGGGTTGTTAAGCATTGTTTTTGCAAATTCCAACCGCAACATGGTCAGGTATTCAAGAATAGTAGTACCTGTTTTTTCTTTAAAGACCCGGCTTAAATTCCGTGGACTCATGGCTACCAATGCTGCCAAATCTTCAATAGAATTATCATTTGACAAGTGGTCAATGAGATGATCCTGTACGACATGTATGCTTGGATTGATATGATTACGATAATCAAGATAAATGCTATTCTGCGTATGATTTTGGCTTCTCCTGTGATATACCACCAATCCTCTTGCAACTTTATGGGTAAACAATGCTCCTTTTAATTCTTCCAGGATGGCTAAGGCCAGATCAATCCCTGCACTGATACCGGCACTTGTATAAATATTATTGCTTTTTTTAAACAGAATATCTGAGATAACTTTTGCTGTCGGAAATTCTGCCTGCATCTCTTCAACCCTTCTCCAATGAGTTGTACACTCAGTATCTTTTAATAAACCCGCATGGCCTAATGCAAATGCACCATTACAAATGGAACAAACGAAAACCTTCCGTTCTGCACATGCATTTAACCAGTTAAAAAAATTCCGCTCGGCTTTAAACGGTATGCTGCGAACATATTTATCATCCATGCCCGGCATAAAAATATAGTCTCCTTCTCCAAGCTCAGCCTCTTTATAATTTTTTATATTAAAGAACGGAAGGCCGGAAGTGCTGGTTATTTCATCCTGGTAAGTGTAAAACTCAAGTGATATTTCATAACCGTAAAACTTGGCCTCTGTAAATACCTGGAGCGGACCTGCCAGGTCTAATATTTCAACAGAAGGTGGAATAATAAAAGCAAATTTTTTCATACTATTTATTTAAATAATTGCTGCTGTAAAAGTACGCTGCATTAAAAATTAAAGTGAGACAATTCATTGTCAGAAACACACAGATCTTTAAAAAACATTAAAGAAGGTATGTTCCAGCCGGATAAAAAAACCATTTGGTGCAGTCCTTATCATGTTACTGCTTAATTCCTTTCGGTACCCAATATCAACCCTGCTTTGGCTATTAAATATCATTTGCACAACAGGGGCTACGTCCATATAATATTTTCCAGAACCTGTATTAACCTGGTTTAAAATTTCTACCATACAGTTAATATTTGTTTGCCTGTAAGCCCGATATTCCTTAGGCAACATTAACTTCCCGATGGATACGGTATAGTTAACCGCTTCGCTATTTACGCTTCCATAAATAAACTTATTATTATTGCCGTTATCATTAGCTTTTACAAATGAAAGCTGTGAGGATATTGCAACTTTACGTGCCAGTTTAGTGGCTATAATACCCATTTCCAAACCTGTATTATGACCGTACAAATCAATTTCTTCCTGGTGGATATCACTGTTATTAAAACTAATCCTGCCGTAGGCAGCCATCCGGAAATGTTTCTGAACACCATCGTTAGTAAGGAACCTGTACTTTGCATATATACATCCACCCTCCTTTCTAAATACTTCGGCTCTGTTGCTAAAGAAAACATTTGCCGCAATCGTTATTTTTTTAGAAACACCCACCATTATTTCAGGAATCAGGTGATAGTTAATTCTCGTACTGTTAATTTCATCCATTATAGAATTATCAATTCTAAACCCTATACTACCTGCAGGTCTGTTACTGGCTGGTTCGGTTAGTGAAAATAACTCCTGGGAATGACAGGATAGTGAAATTAAAAAAAATGCGATTGAGAATTTCATTTTTCTAAATGACATAATATTTGAATATTGCAGTTGATTAAATAATAACATAATAAGTACCAGGCGATGAATATGGATAGTTGTTTTTCCTGTATTCCTTTGGAGAAATAAACCCCTTATTCAAAATTTTAATTTCCTTAATTCCGTCCAATACCTGTTCATGTATATTTACAAAAAGAAGCGTTTTATTGTCAATCGTCACCGACTCATCATGTTTTAGTTGTACTTTTTTAAAATTGATAAAAGCCGTAAACCCGGAAATCGAAAAACCTGCACCCTCAACCTTGCTTTTTATTTTATCAAAATCTACAGTACTGTTTGCTTTAAATGAAATTTCAAAAGTATAAGTCTTTATATCAGCTACCACACTTTCTATAAAGTCCAGGGTTTTTAATGCCTTATTGATTGCATTGCTGCACATGCTGCAGGTTAATCCACTTGCTTTTAAATTTACTTTAGTTACCTGTGCATTCAATGCCACTGAAAAAGCCGTAGCAATGAATAGAAAAATTGTTTTCATCTTATTTTTTTTAATGTTATAGTTGTTATCAGTTAATTCTTTTTAATTCAATATTTCACACTTAAATCCCAGGCAGATCAAATCATTTATCACTTTGATCTTATCTCCAGACTTTATTCCTTCAAGACGAAGAACTTTATCACAATCCTGTAAATCAAAATTTATTCTGGCCTTCGAAAAATTGTGCTGAAGTAATCCCATTATCTTATTAGCCTGTTGCCGGGTTTGAACATTAGTTTTATATACTTCTATCATATTTGACAAAATTTATTTTATACGTTCAAATATTTCGGTCCTGCCGAATAATGAAATACCGATATAACCCCTTACTTTAAGATTCGTGCCGGCAAAACTGATTTTGCAACTATATGTTTTGCCGTTGGCCGGATCATAAACCTGGCCACCTGAATATTCCCCATTATCGCACGTAAAGTTTGTCAGTAGATTTACACCGAGTAGGTCTCTTTGCCTTAAATTTTTATCAGGATTCTCTACGTCTTTTTTGGGCGTTGCTACCCAAAAAGATTTACCGAAATACCTTTCTCCTTTTTTATAGATTTCTATTTTAGCATCCTTTTTAGGACTCCAGTAGAAACCCAGAATTTTATCTGGTGCACTTTGAGCATATACATTACCTGATGCTGACATAACAGAAAAAGAAATTAAAATGAGTTTAAGAATTTTCATTTTTTAAATTTTTTTTGTGATAAATTAGTTGCTTTTAAAAACCAGGTATCGGCTATCAAAATCAACAGTTGTATCTGTTAATACCTTTGAAATCCGGGATTCCAGACTTTTTGTTCCATTGGCAATTTCTCTGTCAATGATTAATGGTTTTGATACATGATTCAACTCTGAAATAAAGTACAGAGGTATGGCGACCATCAACCCAAAAATCTGTACTGCAAATACTACTTTTTTCATTTTAATTTTTTTTAATTGTTATTTGATGATGCAAAGCTATAGCGACTTTCATGGGTTTAGCAGACAGCAAGCTGTCAAAAACGGACAACTTATTTTTCAAGCAGCTCTGCCTTGGGAACCAGCTTCTTAAATGCAAAATGATAAATTTCGGTGGTGCCCATGGTTACCGGGTATGCATTAATAAAAAGCCAACCTTCTCTACCCATAAAATTTAGGGCATCTATGATTGTGTTGAATTTTCTCAATTTACCATCGTAGGATTTAAGCCGCTCATCTCTCCAATAGCTTTTTTGTTCACCGAAGTCGATGTCAATGGTTACTTTATTGCTTAATAGTCTCGGAGTGACAATTACCTGGCAATACTGTTCTACTCTGGATGTGTCTGTCTGTGCAAATGAGACGAAATTTGCCAATAGAATAATGGCGAGAATAATTACTTTTTTCATGATTTATATTTTAAATTTTTAGTTGATTTTAGTAAGCCACTCAGTTACTGGGTGACTTACTGGTTAAGTGAATGAGACGATTAACTACTTGCAATCTTTACAGGTGCAATTGCTACCGCAGTTACAATTTTCGCAAGTGCAATTTGGGTTGTCACATTTTGTTTGGTCTTTCGGAGTAATTTTACCCAGTTGAAATTCTGATTTCATAACTTTTGTTTTAAATTGTTTTTAAATAATTTGATAACACAAAAGTAGATTCCGAACAGAAGATTATTATTACACCACTTTGGGGAAGATTTACAGAATTTTGGGTTTAAACGTGGTCGAGTAATTTACGTTTTTGAGACCCCACCTGTTTGAAGTGAGAAGGCGTGAGGCCGGTAATTTTTTTGAATTGGTTAGAAAGATGTGCAACACTGCTGTACTCCATTTCATAAGAGATTTCTGACAAAGTCATTTCTTTATATACTAATAGCTCTTTTACTTTTTCAATCCGTTGTTCAATAAAATAATTTTCAATGGTACGTCCTTCAACGGAAGAGAAGAAACTGCTTAGGTAAGTATATTCATGGTGCAGGTGCATTGACAGATAAGCAGAGAGTTTCAATTTATTTTCCTTTTCCTCAACTTCATTCCTTGCTTTCTTTATTAGTAATCGTTTTATTTTCTCAATCATCCCACACATCCTGTTATCAATTAATTCAAGCCCAATTTTAACGAGGGTAGCTTTTAACAAATCATTTTGTTCCCAGGTTATCTTTCCCAATAAATGGATTTCTCCGGTAATAACTTGTTGAAATGGTATACCTGAATTTCTTAAAACATCTTCCACAGCAAGGATGCATCGGTGACAAACCATATTTTTTACAAACAATATATTGGGTGACATGCAAACAATAAGTTTAGGATGCTTTAAAGAAAAGTGATTAGCAAACCTCAGGATTAGTCAATTGATTTTTTATAAAGATATCAAGACAGGCAGGTGAACAAAAGAAAATATCTTCTGATGTTGGATGCCTTATTGCCTTGCCTGTATCCAATATCAACATTCTGCAGACGCTATCAATAAAAAACGGGCTTTTGTTTTCATTACTTAACTCATACATTTCTTTATGTTCACTTACGTTTTTAAAGCTGTGCTTCCCTTTTGTTTGCAGCGTAAAAGGGGGCTTATCTGAAAGCGAATTAATAAATTCTTCAGAACACCAAAAAGTACCGGGGTTAGCTTTGGCTGCAATTCTTGAGGTCAGGTTTATTGCAGCACCAAAATAACCGTTGCGCCTTTTCAGGATTTTTCCATAATGTAGGCCGCCATGAACCTGGAGAAAATTATCTTCATTAGATGTAGCTTTCATAATCATGTACGCTGACGCAAGTAAAAAGTCCGGAGATGTTGAAACAATCATAACCTCATCACCAGTACGTTCGTGAAGTTTGCTGTCACCTACCAGGCAATTTTCTACAATGTCAAGGTACTTATCAATTAAGTCGGCTGCACTTTCAGCACCATGCGTTTCTGTAAGTGCAGTGTACCCCGATAAATCAGCCATCAGGATGGCAATATTTTCTTCCATTTTTAAACAGTTTACTATTTATAAAAACTAAAAATATTTTTTATGATATCAGGTACTAATAATACGTTGATGCTTTTTTTGCTTTTTAAAAACGATCACAAAGTACAATCCATCTATTATGTCAACTATTAAACAGAATGATGGCCAATAATCAGGAATATCTGTGCCTATAAGAAATCCTTTGTGATGAAATATATCCCACATGCCATGAAGAATAATCCCATAAGCAAGTAATAAATTATTTTTTGTATACCCTAGAAGTGCACCAAAATAAAAAATTAAAGCCACTCCCGCTTCCAAAACAATCGAACTGATTGAATTGCCTTTTAATGAGAAACCTACATATATAAATGCTATCGCCACTACAATAGTTGCAGCAAATAGCTTAGCAGGAAAATAGTTGGATAACACCCTTGAAAGAATAATTATCATAATTGCTGTAACAATGCCTGAGATTGATTCTATCATTTTCTATTTTTTTTAAGACAAATTTCTAAAACTTAGTAAGACTATTTTAGATTACAAAGATGCTGTGGTACAAAATGATTTAATAGACAACAATATGTCAGAAACGGACAGAAGTAAACAAGAGAGTTGACTTAATTTCACAAACATTATATAATCATGTAGTGCAAATGCAAAATCTTCTTGCAGTTCTCTATACCGGTTGGCAGAAATATATATACTCGATATCGATGTATTATTTCTACACTTACTGTTAAAATTCAATTGCGGCACAACCCTTGCAACAGGGACAGTAACCATAAAATAATTAATATGAAAAAAATCCTTGGGCTCCTTGTGCTAAGCATGGCCCTGACTACTGTTTCATTTGCGCAAATGGAGCATCATTACACCGTTTCAGGTGGCGTATTAGGCGCTGCCAATTACTCAAAATTCCGGCTGGAGAATAATGCCTCACCAGGAAATACTAAATTCAAATGGGGATATGCTCCTGGGGTGTTTCTCACCTTACCCATCGGAAACACCGTTTCGCTGGAAGCGCAGGCACAATACTCAGTTGTAGGTAGCAAGTATGAACTGAATAATGTTACTACCGGCGACCAGGAACTGACCTATATTTCTGTACCCGTATTTTTTAAATTAAATGCCGGCCGCTTCGTAGCTTTTGATTTGGGTGGGCAGGCAGATTTTTTAGT
>JBDUCK010000113.1:0-9691 GCA_040003485.1 Ferruginibacter sp.
GTCCGAAGTAACACGATGTGTGATACCGTCTTCACAAAAACTATTTAGTATCCTGAAGATCGTTACGCGATCAACGCTGCCTTTCATCTTTTGTTCAATAATATCCTGACTTAAAGCAGAATCAGATTCTTCAAAGATTTCCAAAATAATTTGCTTGGCTGGCGTGTTTCGACGTTTCATAAAATATAATATTTGAATAATTAACGCAACAATATTGCATTAATAAAAAACTTTCTTACTATTGCAACAAAATTGCATTAAACATATGATTCCACAAAATTTTAGCCAATGGAAAAAATGTATAACCATCGATTGCGGAATTCCGCTTACTATCGCATTTGCACAACAGCGGCTTAAGGTTTATGAAAATCTGGAAAATAGTGAAACAAAAAAAATTACTCAATTATATGGCGAGGAACATCTTGATCATCTCATACAATGGTTTAAAGAGATAGCTTATGCACCAGACTATTTTTAAAATAAAATCATTTTTAATGCGGGCGCGTTTAATTAAAGCTAACACAGCCAAACAAAAACTGAAAAAAATCGATGTATAAAAAAAAATTACCTGTAACAGTATTAAGCGGTTTCCTGGGGGCGGGAAAGACAACGCTGCTTAATCATATCCTGCACAATAAAGAAAATCTGAAAGTAGCTGTTATCGTTAATGACATGAGCGAAATAAATATAGATGCTCAGTTAGTAGCTAAGGAAAATACACTCTCCCGCACGGAAGAAAAATTAGTGGAGATGAGCAATGGCTGCATTTGCTGTACATTAAGGGAAGACTTGATGGTTGAAGTAGCCAAACTTGCTGAAGAAAACCGCTTTGATTACCTGCTCATTGAAAGCACTGGTATCTCTGAACCCGTTCCCGTAGCGCAAACATTCAGCTTTGCTAGTGATGACGGTAGTATTGACCTATCGAAATTCAGTTATATAGACACGATGGTTACTGTAGTAGATTGCTTTAACTTCCTCAACGACTTCAATACAAATGAGCTGTTGCAGGACAGATCGCTAACGGACGATGCCGGAGATGTTCGCACGATCGTGAACCTTATTACCGACCAGGTTGAGTTTGCTAATGTGATTGTACTCAACAAGACAGACCTGGTTGCTACTAAAACGATAGCTATGTTAGAAGCAACCCTCAAAAAATTAAATCCTGATGCAAAGATCATTCGTTCCCATTTTGGAAAAGTAAGTCCGGAAGAAATTTTAAATACCGGGCTTTTCGATTTTGAAAAAGCGCAATCCTCTGCCGGATGGATCAATGAATTGGAAGCAGGAACGCATAAGCCCGAAACGGAAGAATACGGAATATCTTCCTTTGTTTTCCGTGACCCGAAGCCTTTTCATCCCGTGCGGTTATGGTCTTTTCTTAATATAGAGTATCCAGCCGATATAATCCGAGCCAAAGGTTTGCTGTGGCTGGCTTCCCGACCCGATAATGCCATCAATTTTAGCCAGGCTGGCAATAGCCTGCGTATTGAAAATGCCGGAGTATGGTGGGCAAGTATGCCATTCGGCGAGAGGATACGATATCCTGATTTTGTCGACAACCAAAAAACTATTGAAGGGAGGTGGAAAAAGCAATGGGGTGACCGTTTGAACGAACTTGTATTCATTGGTCAGCATATGGATAAGGAACAATACGTTACACAGCTGGAAGCATGTCAGCTCACCTATGTGGAAATAGGCTTATATGAAAAGAATAAAGTTTGGCCAGGGCATGACCCCTTCCCAGAAGTTATATAATCAGATAAACGTTATTATTTGTTATTTTCAAATATTGTTATGAATAATTCCTCTTTGTTAATTTCAGATCCCGAAAAATTAACTCATATTAATAAGCCCGAATATAATATCGCTGTATGGCGCAGAACACAGCAGGCTGATAATGGCTTGTATTGCGCTTTGCTAGCCAGTCAGCCGGAAAGAATCGCTATATATTGTCACTATACCAGCGTGGCTGATAGCCTTCAACTAAGTATTCAACGTTCCCTTTCCGAATACAATATTTCTGATGCCGTAAATTTTTTTAAAGATGTACAATTATTGGCTGATACTTTTTACCAAATAAGCGGTTCCAAACAGCTGAAGCTTTATTTTTCAGTGGTACATAATGATATGTGCAGGCGGTTTAATACAGACATTAATGATCTTCGTTTGCTTTGTACTTATTGGGGGGCGGGAACATTGTGGTTGAATGATCATACCATATCCGAACAGATGTTAGATGCGGCTATGGAACAGCCAGAAATATTAACTAACCATATATGCCGTGCAGGCACCGGAGACGTGGTTATATTAAAAGGGGCTTTGCATACTACCGCGCGAGGCAATGCAGTGCTTCATCGCAGTCCGGCTATTGAGGAGCATGGCAACAAGAGAATTTTGTTAAGACTAGACACCAATATCATGGCATGGGACTACTAACTGTAAAAATTATGAACATGTCATCAAACCAAAAACCAGTTACAATTGTCTGGGGCTTCCTATGAGCAGGGAAAAAAACTTTTTTAAATGCCCTTATACAATTTATCCGGAATAAGTAAGGCAAACCGGTAATCATAGAAATGAATATGGCCGGGAAGGAATAGACGTTGAACAGGTTTTAGGCGCAGACTACCATATTTTTTTGAATTCAACAATGGTTGCCTTCGCTGTGATCTGAGGTTCAGGAAAGCAGGCTCGTATTTATAGGAAAAGATGCAAAGAAGGACTGGTAACAGAAGATGTTGCAACGATGCCTTTTTGATGATAAACAAAAATCCATTACATTATCCGCATGACATTATTATATTTCGATTGGAACATTGATCCGGTAATTTTTCATATCGGAGATTTTGGAATCAGGTATTATTCCCTGATGTTTGTAGTCGGCTTGTCTGCTGCCTATTATTTATTAAAGAAGCATGGTGTATTTCCAACAAGATCATTAGACCAGTTAACAATCTATGTAGTAATAGGTACATTGGCGGGGGCCAGGTTAGGGCATTGCTTATTTTATGAGCCCGTCTATTACCTGCGTCACCCGTTTGAAATCATCTTTCCCTGGAAAGGCTTCCCGGGGGCTAAAAATTTTGAGCTTACAGGGTATCAGGGATTGGCAAGTCATGGCGCTGCAATAGGTATTTTGTTATCGGTTTTTATTTTCAGCCAGAAGTATCGGTTATCCTTTTTAAAAATAATGGATATCCTTGGAATTGTGATTCCCCTAACGGGCGCGTGTATCCGAATTGGCAACTTTTTTAATTCAGAGATCATTGGCCGTCCTTCCAGTTTGCCATGGGCAGTGATTTTCGAAAGGGAAGATACATTACCACGCCATCCCTCGCAATTGTATGAAGCCGTTGCCTACCTTCTTATTTTTGTCATTATGTATTATGTCTTATATCCTACCATCAAAAAGCGAGCACCCGGGTATTTATTCGGGTGCTTCTTAATTTTTGTTTTCACTACAAGGTTTTTACTCGAATTCTTTAAAGAGCGACAGGAGGATTTTGAGCACTACATGTTATTCGATATGGGACAGCTTTTAAGCATTCCTTTAATTGCTGTTGGTATTGTGCTCTGTATATTAAAACGTTCCTGGGGAAAACATCCTGAATAGCGGAAGACCATAATGGTGAATTATGTTGCAGAAGCAACATAAGGACTTCGTTGCAACTTAATTGCATTTTCGAATATAATTGTTCGTAATTATTTTAAGTAAAATTTGTGAAGAAATCTTGCTAACCGGAATTTAAAAAATATCATATTGCCGATTTATTGTTATTAATTTTCCAATTCTATTAATGAGAAACGGGAATATGATTGCAGGATCGACTGTATCTCCAGTTAAATATATGAGCCGTGATTATACATACAGCGGCAAGGGCTTTTAGTACCATTTCCCAAGGCCCGCTTTTCAACCATAAAGCGGCGGCCAAAAATCCCATGCCAGCAATAAAAGCAATCATCGGCCACCGGTAATGATGCTGCTTATGACATCCATTATAGAGCGCCCAACTTCCAACCACTAGAGAAGTGCTGATGGTAATGATCTCAAAAGAGGTGTTATGTAAAAATTCTATCCCTAAAAATGATAAACTAGATAAAAATAAGGGTAACAACACACAATGAATGGCGCAAATGAAAGAAGCACCGATGCCTACTGCATCCCATTTAGACTGATAAGGAGTTTTGTTATGAGTCATTGTAATAATTTTGTAACCTGTTGCACGTTATTTGGTAATGTCTTCCGAAGCTTCTAATACGTAGTAGAATTCATGGATATCTGTGGCATTCAGGCGTAGCTTACCTCTGAATGTTTTGTAATCGTCGATATGATAACGTGTATTTTTTGTTTTCAGCTTCACAGTAAGTACAGAAGCCGGGCCGCTTTTACCACAAAAGTAGCAGGATGCGTAAGGGTTCGCCGACAATGCAACTGTAAGTCCTGTCTTATCGACCGGAATAGTGTACCCTTCAATTTCCACTATCTTCCCTTCCATACTTTTGATAGTCCAGGGAAATTTGGGAAATAACATATAGCCTTTTATGTCCTTAATATATTTTTCCTCAAATGGAACATCTTGAAGGATGTCCCAATTTATTTTACTGCTTTGGGCAGTAGCCTTTTGCATATTTACCTGTAAAAATATAATTGTTGTCAATAAGATCATTTTAGTCATTTGCCAAAGTTTTAGAAATATTAAGTTGGAATGCTTTTATGGCCGGTATCAGGGCAGCAGCTATGCCAATGCCAATGGTTACGAGGAAAAGCCAACCTTCGTCCCTGCTTAAGCCCCACCGGCTGAATTTTATATGATACTTTCCAACTGCATATGTATCGAGCAGGATGAGTCCTGCCCGACCTAAAGCGATCCCAGCCAGGAAGCCGGAAAAAGAAAGCAACAAGCCTTCTGCCAATACCATCCCGAAAAGTCTGAGGCGAGTACTGCCCATGGACCGGGCGAGGGCTAATTCATATTTCCTGTCCTGAAGGCGGCCGTATAATGAAATAAAAACACTGAGTCCGGAAATCAGAATAATGGCAAAGGCGACTGCCTCGATTGTTGTAATTCCCATTCCCATAAGATCAAAAAGGCGATTTATTTCCAGTACGGGGGAAGCCGCCTGCATATTAGTAGTTTCATTGATGATTCTTGGAAGTGTCAGCAGTCCCATCGGGCTTCTGAATTTTATCAGCAGAGCGGTCAGTTCATTTTCAGGTTTAGCCGTATCTGCGCGGAGTTTGTTTGTTTGTTTTTCTTTATCCCCGTCATCCTTATCTTGATGTTGATGGATCTTCCAAACAGTTTCAATATTGGTCATAACCAAATTATCAAGGACTGTATTGGATGGCATTAAAATGCCTACTGCTTTATATTGAAATTCCTTATGAACGTGTCCTTTGGCTCCCATCCCATGAGTTCCTAAAAAAAGATCCCCTTTCTTTAGACCGGAAGAAAGAGCCACGTTAGCACCAATCACAGCTTCCAGTTCCTTTGTAAATACATTCCCTTCTTTAAAAACGGCTTCATACATATTTAAATAGTCACTGTCTGTTCCGATAATAGGAAAAGATTTATAGGAATCGCCATATGCAAGCGGAATAACCTGTTCGATCAGAGGATCGTGTATGATCTTGTCTGCATCCGATCGCAAAATATTTCCTGTTGGCGCGTCAATATGATAAACGGCTGACAAAACCAATTGAAGAGGGCTTCCCTTGGCTCCGACAACGAGGTCTATATTTTTCAAATCATTGTTGAACTTGTCTTCTGCCTGTTGATACAAGATCAGTAACATGGAAATAATACCAACGCCAAACATTAGCAAGACTATGCTTAGAATAGTGCCTAATGGCTTATATACCAGGTTACGGAAAATTATCTTTAAAATCATCTGAGGTAAATAGTATTGGAAAAATGTTTTTTCACTCGCTCATCATGAGTGACTATTATTAGTGCCGACCCCACCCTGTAGGACTGTTCTTTAAGTAAATGTACCACACTCAGGCAACTGTCATCATCCAGGCTGCTGGTAGGCTCATCGGTTAGCAGCACTTTTGGTTCAGGAAGCAACGCGCGGGCTATCGAAACACGTTGTTGTTCACCCTGACTAATCTGCATGGTTTTTTTATCCAACAGTTGTTCAATGTTTAGTTGCCGGGCGATATCCCTGGCTTTGGTTGGCTTCAGCGGTTGACCGCTAAAATATTGGGATAAAAGTATATTATCCAATACCGACAGAGAAGCCATGAAATGAGCGCGTTGATAAACAATACCAATGTTCCGTCCACGGAATTGATCCAGTTGGCCGGGAGACAATGCATTCAGTTTAATTGAATTTATTGATACTTCCCCCCCGGAAGCTCTCAGAATCCCTGCGAGTATATGAAGTAAGGTAGTTTTTCCACTACCTGACTTTCCCATTATAACCAGTGGAGCTTCTACGCTACATTTAAAATCCGGGTAAGAAAGCACGGCTGCATCGTTATATGAAAAACTTACGTTTAGTGATTCTATTATATTCATAAATTTTTATACTTCACTATCATGTGTCATAACGTAATCTTATCTTAATAATCAGGTATCTAAAAAAAATCTGTTACTTTTAAATAAAGTTAAGGTAAAATATAATATAAATGCAACTTAGTTGCATTTAAAAGATGTCATTATCGCCTCCACGTATTTCGTAGCAGGCAAGATCGTCAGATAACCTGATATGCAGTGTCACCTTTGGGTGGGTATTTTTTTAACGTCATTGCAGTTTTGTCGGCAGTAAGTCCGAAACGCCGTCCGAACTTGTAACTAAAGCAACATATTATAGCTTCCTGTTTAAATGAGGAGTCAGGAAACCCGGATGCATTATGGAATAATATTGTATCTTTTAATGGTACTGTTGCTGTTGTCTTTCATTGTTGAGTTACCCATTTGTTTATTTTTTTTAAAATTTCAGCAATGAATTCCTTCCTTGGTTTATTAGGTTGTATGATTATTTTCCATCTAAAAGCATAGCGGGTGATAACTGCGTTACAGCATCCTCCGCAGGGATTACTTAAAAGTATTTCCGGTACAATAAAGGGTAATAATGGAAACGACCTGGCCAGAGCTACTTTATACCTCCCCACGCTTAAAAAAGGAACACTTACTGGTTCTACAGGTGAATACATGTAAAGCCTGCCTAATACAGGCACGTATCTGGTGGAGCATCGTTGTACAGGATATCAGTAAGTAAACACCAGGCTGACCTTACCTGGCGTCTTCAATTTTTCCCTAAAGCTTTTAACCGGAAGTCTGCAGTAGGAAATTGTAACAGGTGTTTCTCAAGCCATGACGCTTAGGAAATTATGTCGATTGCGCTGGTAAGCAAAAAAGACATCGATATCAATGTAAATAACAATATTATCGATGCATTAATGAAAACGGTTCCATGCCTCATTGAAGTTACTACAGGGTCGAATGTCTCGAAACCATTTATAAGGGGACTCGGCTATAACCGGGTGTTGACCTTGTATGATGCCATGCGACAGGAGGTCCAGCAATGGGGTGACGAACATGGTATAGAAATAGACCAATATGGTATCGAAAGGGCAGAAATAATCAAAGGTCCGGCAAGTCTAACTTACAGCTCGGATGCCCTGGCGGGCGTTATTAACCTGATCCCCGCTTTTCAAAAGGAAATGACGGGAAAATTCATGGCGAGGCTACGCTTGATTTCCATAGCAATAATGGCCTGATGGCAGATTCATTGGGGTTGGCTTATAGCAAGAAAGACTGGAGTTTCGATATAAAAGCCTCCTTAAAAACCGCCCATGATTATCAAAACCGTATTGATCGGTATGTTTATGGAACGGCGTTCAGGGAATTAAACATATCGGCCAAAGCAGCACTAGACAAATCCTGGGGATCTATATATCTCGTGGGTACCCTTAAAGACAACCAGCAGGAAATACCCGATGGAAGCAGGGATTCCTTAGCCAGACAATTCACGAAACAGGTATTGGAGAAAGGAGATGACATTAAAAACCAGCCACTGGTTTCATCAAATGAAATGAGATATTCTGGCATTAGCCCATTGCATCAGCATATCCATCATTACAGGTTATACAGTAAAGGAAATTTCAAGCTGGGTGATTCAAATATCAGTGCTATGTTCGGCGTGCAGCAAAGCATCCGCAGGGAATTGAACCATCCTGAACAACCGGCACAGCCGGGCCTTTATGTTATTTTAAACACCCTTAACTACGATGTAAAATATTCTTTCCCAACATGGAAAGGACTGGAAACTACTGCCGGCGTAAACGGCATGTACCAGAGTAATCGGAATAGCAGGGCCACCGATTTTTTCCGATACCGGATTATCACCTGTTTGATGTTGGAGGTTACCTGTCTGCACATAAGTCTGTTAATCGATGGGATATTTCCGGTGGAATCCGGTATGATACCAGAAAGGTATTTTGGAGTGACTTTTATGTGAGTGAAGACCCCCAGACAGGTTTTGGCAGGCACAGCCGATTGCCCGATACCGCGGGTGCCCGTTTGCAATTCCCCGATTTTTACAACCGGTATAAAGGCTTCTCCGGAAGTGTTGGTTTTACCTTTAGTTTTACGGACCGCGTTTTAATAAAGGGTAATGTCGCCAGGGGTTACCGGGCTCCCAATATTAACGAGATAGGGTCTAATCGTCTTGATCCGGGCGCTCATATTGTTTATCTCGGTAATCGTTCGTTCGGCCCTGAATTCAGTCTGCAGGAAGACATTGGCTTGATGGCAAACCTTAAAGAAGCAGATATAAGCATCGATTGTTTTAACAATTATATTGATCATTACATTTTATCAGGCGAAATTATACGACGCCAATTGGCAGCCTGTAATTGTTCCAGCAACACGACATAGCAGTACCAGCAACCCGCCGCTCATCTTTTTGGTGGTGAAATAACTATAAATGTCACCCTACAACAATCAAATGGTTAGGTTCTAACAGCAGCCTGTCGTACACAAAGGAATTAAATAAGAACACGGAATTGATAAAAAAGTACGGAGCTTACGCAAAGTACCTGCCTTTTATGCCCCCTTTACATGGGCGTTCTGAATTAAAAAATCAGTTTGCCCAGGGATAACAACTTTTTTTTTTCTAATACGGTTGGTCGCATCGAATTAGACGGATATGCAGCCCAAAATAAATTTTATGGAGTAGATCATACAGAAACCACTACACCTGGTTATTTGCTGTTTAATGCCGGGTGGGGAACCACACTTATTACCAAGAAGGGTAAGGCGCTGGTTAAACTATTTCTGCAAGTGGATAATTTGTTAGACAAAGTGTATCAATCACATCTGAATCGTTTAAATTATTTTGAATATTATGAATTTTCGCCCAATGGGCTTTATGGTAACTATAATATGGGAAGGAATGTAAGTGTAAAGGCAATTGTGCCCTTTTGACTTCTCTACGAAATGATGACCACATGAGATAAGGTAAATAAACTGGTTTCCAGAAGGATTCAATATCGTTACCGATATAATCAATATCATCATCTCATCTCACCCTTGTAAACCCTCTCCTTGCAGGAGCGATAACGGGATCAGCAATTCCATTTAAATCGTATACGATTCTGCCGTCTCTAATGGTCATCTCACATTCAAGCTTTTTGGTTGAAGATATTTTATAACCTGTATAATCGAAAAGACCA
>JBDUCK010000406.1:0-2885 GCA_040003485.1 Ferruginibacter sp.
GGGGGTGGTGGAGTAAACGCTACATCTTCAATATCAGTTGATGGTATTGGTGGAGTAGGTGGGAGTGGAGGTTGCGGAGCAACAACGTTAACCGGAGGTGGTGGTGGGGGCGGCGGAGCTACAGCATGTTTTGTTTGTGCATTTGCATATATGCCCGCTATTGTAAAGCATGCGGCACATACTAAAATTTTTCTTTTCATATACCTGGTTTTTTTATTAGATGCGGCTTATGGTGTAATCCATAAATTTTCTAAAATTAAAATGCAGGCCTGATATGTATACTTGGTTGCTTTTTAAGAATAACTGGGAGGTAAAAAGAACCCCCGCTGTTGCGGGGGTGAGGCAGTTGGTTTTGGTAAACAACTTTATCTGAACACTTTTTAAAACTACGATTGAATGTCAAAAAATTGTGACGGATTGCCGTTTGTTCAAATATTTATATAAAATAATCTAATGTCCTGTTAAGGAGACAATTTACTTTTAGGTTTGGCTGCACAGCTTAAAAGATATTTCTCATTTTTTTTGAGAATGCGCTATTAGACTGGTAAATAGTAAATTGCAGCAACTTTATACATTATGTGGAGTATTTGTAAAAAAGAATTAAACCAGTTTTTCAGTAACCTGACCGGTTATATCGCAATCATCCTGTTTCTTTTAATTAATGGCATCTTTCTTTTTATGCTGCAGGATAGCAGCATTTTTGAATATGGCTATGCCAGCCTTGATAAATTTTTTGACCTTGCCCCCTGGATATTACTATTCCTTGTGCCGGCTATTACGATGCGGTCATTATCCGATGAATTTAAAGCCGGCACATTTGAAATTTTAAAAACCAAACCTTTAACCCCATGGCAAATTGTACTGGGAAAATATACAGCAATTTTACTGGTTTTGGTTTTTGTAATTGTTCCCACGTTTATCTATATCATTACAATTAAATCATTAAGTGCATCAGGTAATATTGACACCGGTGCAATTATCGGCAGTTACATAGGTTTATTTTTGCTGGCTGCTGTATTTGCCGCAATAAGCCTTTGTTGCAGCAGCTTTACTAACAATGCCGTAGTGGCTTTTTTAATAAGTGCTTTTGTATGTCTTATTTTATATTTTGGTTTTAATGCTGTAAGCAGGTTGCCTGTGCTGCAGGGCAGTGCAGATTATTATGTAGAAATGCTGGGCATCGATTTTCATTACCGCAGTATAAGCAGGGGTGTATTAGATAGCCGGGATGTGATTTACTTTATGAGTATTATTTTTCTTTCTTTATTGATAACCGTAAAAAACCTGCATAAAAAATAGATGAAGATAATTAATAAAATCTGGGAGAGTAAAGGGTGGATTATCATAACGCTTTTATTCCTGTTCTTGGTTAACTGGGCAACTTCTGTATATCATACGAGGATAGATTTCACCAATGAAAAAAGATTTACCTTATCTAATTCAACCAAAAAAATATTAAAAAATCTAGATGATGTTGTAGAGGTGAAAGTTTTTTTGAAAGGGGAATTTCCCAGCGGATTTAAAAAACTCGCCAATAGTACTAGTGAAATATTGCGGGAATTTAAAGAAACAGCTGGCAAGAAATTACAATATAGTTTTGTAAGTCCAGATGAGCAGATGGAAGGCACAAATGTGAAATGGGGCGATACACTCAGTGGAATGGGCTTGTATCCCATCAATTTAAAATCTCAATTAAAATCCGGGGAACAGCAGCAATTGGTCTATCCTGTCGCCTTAATGCGCTA
The DNA here is from genome assembly GCA_040003485.1 of Ferruginibacter sp. Classification (GTDB taxonomy): domain Bacteria; phylum Bacteroidota; class Bacteroidia; order Chitinophagales; family Chitinophagaceae; genus Ferruginibacter. Next base: position 1,746 of record JBDUCK010000406.1, read on the forward strand.
CCACGAAAAGGTTATACCGATTAAGTTATATAATGGCATTCCTAATATCGGCTATAAACAAATTAATAGTGCCGAGGCTTTAATGGAGTATGAGTTAGCAGATGGTATATACAAATTATCAGCGCATCAGAAACCAATGGTGGCTTACTCTGTAGGTAATGGAGAGCCACAAATTGGAAGTTATATTAACTATGATTTAGTAGAAAATGTTTTGCGGCCCAATTATAATTTATTCAGCTTTAATATAAATACTCAACCTGTAATACCAGATACTTTTAAAGTATTGATCATTGTAAAACCGACGCAGCCATTTACAGATATTGAAAAATTAAGGATAGACCAGTTTGTAATGAATGGTGGAAAGCTGCTGATGTTTGTAGATAAACTGAATGCGGAAATGGATAGCCTGCGTATCAAAAATGAAGTGATCGCTTATGACAGATCTTTAAATCTAGATGACCTGTTATTTAAATATGGTATCAGAATTAATAATAACCTGGTGATGGATCTTCAAAGTGACCGCTTGCCATTTGATGTAAACGGAAATGGCCAGTTTGAATTTTTGTTTTGGAATTACTTCCCCGTTTTTATTTCAAAATCAGATCATCCCATAAACAGGAACCTTGGTTTTATAGCTGGAAAATTTGTAAACGCTATTGATACTGTAGAAGTGGAAGGAATTAAAAAAACTGTACTGCTAAGTTCATCGGCTAATTCAAGAAAAATTTCTGCACCCGCATTAATAAGTGGTAAAGAAAATGTAAATGCTCCGGCAGATGAAAAATTTAAAGATACAAATATTCCTGTCGCAGTTTTATCGGAAGGAAAGTTTACCTCACTTTTTAAAAATCATTTATCACAAGCGCTTAATGATAGCATCCAGAAATATGGCGAAGTTTTCCAGCCCGAAAATATTAAGCCAGGTAAAGTGATCGTCGTGGCTGATGGCGATATGGCATTAAATACCGTAGTAAAAAATGAACCGATAGCAATGGGGATGAATCCTTTTACTTATGGCTCGCAATACGAGTATAAGTTTGCTAATAAAGATTTTCTGCAAAATTGCCTGGATTATTTAATTAATGCATCCGGCTTATCAGAAGCCAAGTCAAAAGATTACACCCTTCGTTTATTAGATAG
>JBDUCK010000407.1:0-2884 GCA_040003485.1 Ferruginibacter sp.
GACGATGTACTGCAAGTTAACGGGCGCTTGGCAACATGCCGGGGCCGGCGATACTGACTCCACAAGGCAGGTATATGCTCAGCTTTTTGTTGGCTAACCGACTTCAGTTATAGCCGAATAATACCAGGCAATAAAATAAACAATGAACTTTTAGTTATAAATTTAGCAGCGGCAAACAATAAAATTTTAAAAATACCACCACATCGCCGTGGCTGCAGCGGTAACTTAGTTGATAAGCTTAACTATTAAAAAACCCATTTAAAGTGCATGAAAAACAGTACCCGAAATAAAAATTTATTGCTTCTTTTTTTATCATCAGTATGGCATGTTGCAGTTGCGCAAGTCTCGTTCAATAATTATGCTTTAACAGATGCTGCTGTTATTGATGCAAATCATAAAATAGCTGAAACACATCAAACTATTTTAATAATAAACAATACAATAAGCGATGTTTTTAAAGATGGCAGCAAGGCAATTCCTGATTCGTTCAACATCATTAAACTAAACGGAAAATACGTATTGCCCGGTTTGATAGATGCCCATGTGCACATGGCTACTGATCCATCTGGCGTTGACAGGCGCATGCATACTCTGGATGTTCTGCAACGCATGTTGTACAGCGGTATAACCACAGTAAGAGACATGGCAGGGGATGCACGTGTATTAGCAGGTTTAGCAAGAGATGCGCTTACAGGTGATATTGTTTCGCCTGATATTTATTATTCAGCCCTCATGGCTGGTACTGTATTTTTTAGTGACGCAAGAACGGCGGCGGCAACCAATGGCGGTGTTGCAGGTAAGATGCCGTATATGTTAGCCGTTACCGATTCTACCAATTTGGAACTGGCAGTAGCTGAAGCAAAAGGTACAGGAGCCACAGGTATAAAATTGTATGCAAACTTACCTGCGCCACTGGTTAATAAAATTGTTACGGAGGCAAACAAACAAAACATGATTGTGTGGGGGCATGCCTGGCTTCAGCAGTCAAAGCCGTCTGATGTGGTTAAAGCAGGGGTTAGTGTTATCTCTCATGCGCCTTTGCTTATTCGTGAAAAATTCGACAGCATCCCATCTTCCTGGAAGAAAATGCCTCACGATAATAAGTTCTGGGACAAGGTTACTCCTGACTTTTCATCCCTTTTTCAACTAATGAAACAGCACAATGCAATACTTGATGCAACGCTGTTGACATATAAAAGATGGGAGCTGGAAGATTCAACAATGCGGTATGATTATGAGCTGGGAAAACGTATTACCAACCAGGCATATAAAGCGGGCGTAACAATAGATACCGGCACAGATGATGACCAGGAAGAATTTGTGCAAAAAGAAATGGAACTGCTTGTAAAAGAGGTGGGTTTTACAGCAATTGATGCCATTATAGCTGCAACATTAAATGGAGCAAAAGCATTGCATATTGATGATACCTTTGGTACCGTTTCAAGTAATAAAATTGCCAATCTTTTAATCCTGGATAAAAATCCGTTAGATGACATTAAAAATATTGAATCCATAAATATGGTTATAAAAGGCGGAAAAATTTTTAAGAAATAATAGTTATGGGTGCCTGCTGATTAAAGGAAGGAAAGACTCCACCAAAAATGTTTCTGCCGTTGATAATTCTGATTTTTCAATACAAAAAATATCATTGCTCCCATAGGTTTTTTAGAAAATTATTTGCCCTTTCTTCAATGAATATAATGAAACGAATAAATCAAATGCTTGAAAAAAATGGAACAGAAAGGTATAATCATTTTGTCAACAAAAACATCAATTACTACACCGAAAAAGTTTAACTAAACTGGCAAATTATTTTAGGTAGCAGGCCGGTTTTATTAAGCTGAATTAGAGACAAAAAATGATTTTTTATCATTTAGGAAAAAAACTCACTTTTTCTTAGGAAGTTTGCATTTTTACAAACTGTTCTATAATGCAAACATCCAAATCAATACAAATATTTAGTGTAGTTATTGCAATAGCTTTTTGCATATTAGTCCCGGCAATCGGATATATAAAAATCGGCCTTCCTCCCGTAATTATTATTGGCGGCTCTGCTGTTATAGGTTTTTGCTTTTGGTATTTTACTTATTTAAAAAATCCAACAGATCCAAAAATTATCTTGCCTCTTTTTATAGTGACAGTTGCTGCATTGCAAATTCATATCATAGAAGAATATCAGGCAGGTTTTGCGCCTGCTATGAGCCGGCTTTTTAATATCCCCTGGACTGAAAAAAGTTTTCTAATGGTTTTTGCATTAGTTGGTCCTGCAATTTACACCTTAACAACACTTGGTTTATTTTATAGAATTCCACTTGCTGGCTTTGTTGCATGGTTTATTTTCATTGGCCCTGGTGTAGCAGAGTTCACCCATTTTATTTTTCCAGTTATTCAACCTCATATTGAGCCAACAAATATTAGCAGTATTACCCAAACGGTAAAAGGCACAGAAATAGCAAACATGCCGAACTATTATTACAAAACGACGGGCCACTATTATTTTGCCGGCATGTGGACAGCAGTATTGCCAATGATACCAGGTATTTACGCAATTTATCGTTTGACAAAAGAATATAAGTTACAATTAAAACCGGCAACCAATAAAGGCACTCTTGACAAATAAATATTGCAAAAAATATAAAAAGTAAAAGAGATGCTGATCAAAAGAATGCTTTATTTAAATTCATCCACCAGCTAACCTGGTTAGCCGCCGATATGCCAGCCTGCATTGGGCAGATTGCTTCGGCCCGGTTAAAATCATCTGGAATAAAAATAGCGAAGTCTTCGGATTTCGCTATTTTTTATTTAATGTAGTTCTGTACCGCCGTAATAAAAATTAAGGGCAGGCATAACCAAATTAGTATTTAAAAACTTTTCCATCAACCAT
>JBDUCK010000114.1:0-9663 GCA_040003485.1 Ferruginibacter sp.
GCAGCTATTACTCCTAAAAATATTCCTACAATGCAGGCAAATAACATAGCGGTGATGGCCAATATGATAGTACCGGGCAGGGCTTCTGCCAAAACAGAGATAGTATCTTTTTTTGTTTGATAGCTGCGGCGCAGGTATGGAATTTTTATGGCAAGCTTAGTATTACCGCCAATGAAAATTCCTTTCAATTCTTTCTTTTTAATATCATCTTTAGTGTGTATAGCAATAGGGGAAACATCATTAAGGTACAGCAGGAACTGCTTCCATTTTGGTTTATCCAGGTAGAGATCTTTGCGGATATTATCCATTGTTTTTTTATCCCCGGTTTGGCCAAGAATTAACCGTGCAGGATCGCCAAAGCCCTGGAACATTACAAACACCAGCATTACTACGCCCAGTAAAACCAGGCAGGCATAAAATGTTTTTTTTAAAAGATAGTTCATGAGTGAATGGTCAATGTGTCAATGGTCAATGAGTCAATATCAATTTGTTTCTTCTAAATCTGCCCAGCTCCATTTATCCTGAACTACCGGCCCTTTCATCAGATACAAAGCAGGGTTGGTTCTTGCTGCTGTTTTAATAGCAGTGGCATCGCAGGTATAAATATTATTTACTGGTAAATTGTTTTTTGTAAATAACTCCTTTACTGCATTACGCTGAGAAGTGATGATAAATATTTTTTTATTTTCAGCGGCTGCATTTGAAGACATATTTTTAAATGCCTGCAGCCATTCTTTTGTATTGGCAGGCACCTCTTTTATAAAAAATAAATAGTATTCCCCGGGATTATTTAAAATACTGTCCGTTGCATCAGTACCATCTTCTGCAGTAAGAGAAAAATCATTTATCAAGGGAACATTATTTTTTCCTGCCTTTACTAATTGCTGTTTTCTTTCGGAAAATTTCCAGGTGCTGTCCGGTAAAGCCGTAACCGGGAATGTTTTCTTTTCTCCTGCTTTCTCATACACAAAAACATAATCGTACTTATCCGGAACAGCATCTGCAGGCATTTTGCGCAGGGCTAAAATATTATTTCCTTTTTTGTAAGGCAGGCAATCTTTTATAGGTAAATGTTTTAAAACATATCCATGCAAAACAAGTACGGCAATAATGCAAACCAAAAGATAAAAAGTATTTATCCAGGGTTTCGCAACCGGAAAAATATACTTACGTTTTACCAACAGTAAAAGAGATAAAGCCAGCAAAATAATATCCTTGATAAAAGTTTGAATTGGCGTTAAAGGAATACAATCACCAAAGCAACCGCAGGCTCTTATTTTTCCGCTGAATAAAACATAGCTGGTGAGGAAGGTAAAGAATAGCATCAGCAAAACCAGTATCGAGGTAGTGATCTTTTTTTGCCAGCCCAACAATAAAGCTACGCCTACGGCTACTTCCAGCGTAATCATTATAACAGAAAAAGACAGGGCATAATTGCCAAGTGTGGCCATGGTTGTTTTCACAAAACCACTGTCCGCCCAGGCTTCAAAAAACTCCTGCATTTTATAGGCAAGCCCCAATGGGTCAATGGCTTTTACCAATCCTGAAAAAATAAAAAGCAAGCCCGTAAATATTCTTGCAGCAGAAACCATTATTTTCATCATCAAGATTTAATGTTTTTCTTCTTCAATTAAAATTAAAGCGAATACGGCATAATTAAGAATATCGTAAAAATTTGCATCTATACCTTCGCTGGCCACTGTTTTACCATCGTTTAAAATAATCTGTTTTATCCGCAGAATTTTTGCCAGCGTAAGATCAACAAAACTTTGCTGACTCATTTCCCGCCAGGCTGCGCCATAATCATGATTTTTATCCTGCATCAATTTTTTTGCAGTATACACTTTTGCGGTATATAATTTTTCTACTTCAGCCACCGGTAACTGTTCCGGCTCTTCATTGTTTATGTCAAGTTGTATCAGGCCAATTACTGCATAATTCAAAATACCTTCAAATTCACTTTTAACATCATCTCCAATTTTCTGTTCTTTTTTTTCCTGGATGGTACGGATGCGTTTTGCTTTTATATAAATCTGGTCGGCAACAGAAATGCTCCTGTATACACGCCATGAAGTACCGTAATCTGCCGTCTTCTCAATAAACGTATTTTCGCAGCGGCTGATTACTTTATCGTATTGTTCGTTAGTTGTCATTTCTTTGTTGTGATTTGCTCAGTATTACTGCAAATTTGTGTACCGGTTCAAAAATACAATTACTCTATCAATGTTTACACTTAACTGTAAAGGAAAATTAATCAGTCTGCAAAAGCCATTGGTGATGGGTATTATTAATGCCACGCCTGATTCATTCTATGAAGGGCATCTGACTGGCGGACAAGCAGCCATGGCAGATATTGCAGCAGCTATGATAGCTGCCGGGGCAGATATCCTGGATATTGGCGGGCAAAGTACAAAGCCCGGCAGCCAGAGGATTAATGTGGAAGATGAAATGCAACGGGTGCTGCCGGTTATTGCGTCTATTCATGAACGTTTGCCAGCTGCTTTAATTTCTATTGATACTTATTACAGCAGGGTCGCCGAAGCGGCCGTAGCCGCAGGGGCCTCAATAGTAAATGATATCAGTGGCGGTAATATGGATAAAGCTATAATCCCGGTAGTAGCCTCTTTACAGGTACCCTACATTTGTATGCACATGAAAGGTTCACCGTCCACTATGCAGCAGCACCCAGAATATGATGATGTAATAAAAGAAGTGTTAAATTTTTTTATTTATAAAATTGATGAATGCAAACGGGCTGGCATTAAAGATATCATTATTGATCCGGGCTTTGGATTTGGAAAAACAATCAACCATAATTTTCAGCTTCTAAAAAATCTTTCTGTTTTTAAAATACTGGAAAGACCAGTATTGGCGGGCATTTCACGTAAAGGCACTATTTATAAAACGCTGGGTATTGATGCAAGCGAGGCATTAAATGGAACTACCGTTTTAAACACGCTTGCGCTGCAGAATGGCGCCGATATTTTAAGGGTGCATGATATAAAAGAAGCAAAAGAATTAGTGTTACTTATGGAGGAATATAAAAAGACCGCACCATAATACAGGTGCAATCTTTTTAACAACGTTTCAAAATTATTTTTGAGGTGCCCCTGCATTCGGCTGCATTTTTTGTACGCTATCCATATAATGTTTCTGCATAGCCTGCATTTTTTTGTTTTGTTCTTCTATGGCTACTTTTGCCTGTGTTTTATTAAGAATATCCAGAACTTCAATATCAAAAACAAGAATTGAATTTGGAGCGATATCAGGACCCTGGGCCTGTGCGCCATACGCTAAAGAAGAGGGGATATAAAATTTTGCTTTTGCCCCTTTATTCAACAAGGTTAATCCATCATTCCAACCTTTTATTACTGGCTGGCCTAAAGACGGATCATTGGTCATATTTACATTGTAAGGCTCTACATGGCCTTTTGCAGGATCAGTATTGCTATCAAACTCCACACCGGCAAGTGTTTTACCTGTGTAGTTTGTTTTTACTATCACAGATGTATCTACATTGCTTCCTGTACCGGGAGTGATAATTTCAACGTATGTACCTTCTGGCGCTTTTACTGCTTTAATATTATTTTTCGCAAAATAATCAGTCAATGTCTTATCATCCTTTTTTAATTGATCAGCGCTTTTCACTTTTGCAATTGCTTCAGCATTTACCATTGCAGCTTTCCTTGCTTTATCTGCCTCTTCCTGCGTAGCATACACATTGGTTATTTTATACGTCTGGTAAATGAACTGACCTTTCTGCATAAACGGAGCACTTTGACCCTGCTTAATTATAGAATCAGTAGATAATTTTACTGTAATGCTATCGCCAACATGCAGGTTTTTAAATATTTCTTTGTACAATGGCGGAAACTGTGCCGTATCGTACGGTGCAAACTGAGGCATACCGGTTTCAGCACTGCTGAATAAAAGGCTGTCTTTATATTTAACCAGAATACCTAATTCCATAATATTCCCGGTAGTAATCAGTTTACCACCCTTTGCAGTAATTACCTGGTATTCGGTACCATCTTTTGCTTTTTTAAATGATTCTTTACAGGCTGAAAAAGCTATAACCGCCATTAATAATAAATAAGAGACTTTTCGCATTGTGATGTTGTTTATTTTTTTAAAATTTATAAGTACTTAGTTGATTCCTGTTTTCTTTCATTGCTGTTTTAAATATTTCTACTACATTTTCCAGCGACTCTTTGCTTTGTCCGCCAGCTGCATTAAAATGGCCTCCGCCACTAAAATATTTTCTTGCAAAAGTATTTACATCAAAATCTCCTTTACTCCTGAAAGAGCATTTACGCTCTTCTCCCCTATCAATAATTATAGCCGCCAGCTTTATTCCTTCTATGCTTAAGGGATAATTTACCAGCCCTTCTGTATCGCCGGTTTTAATATCATATTTAAGCAGATCATTTTGCGGAATGGCAATAAGAACGGTATTGTATTCGTAAAAAACTTCCATCCTGTTCAGAAATACATTCCCCATAAACTTCAGCCTGTTCTCAGAAAAATTATCATATATCTCTTCATGAACTTTACTGTGTTCCAGTCCTCTTTTTTTAAGGTCTGCAACCAGTAAATGTACGGCCGCCGAGGTAGAAGGAAAGCGGAAAGAACCGGTATCCGTCATTACACCTGTATAAATACATGTTGCCACATCTTTGTTTATTTTATCTGCAAAACCGGAGGCTGCCATAAAATCATAAACCATTTCTGCGGTAGAACTTTTAGCCGTATCACTTTCTCCATACGCAAAAACTTCTGTTTGTGGTTCCTGGTGATGATCTATCAAAATGCGCTGGGCTTTTGAAGCAGCCAGCTTTTCTTCCATTCGTTTTGTCCTGGAAAGGGTGTTGAAATCCAGGCAAAAAATCCAATCCGCATCTTCAATAATTGTGTTGGCTTTATCGGTAAATTTTTCGTAGTCAACTACTTTATTACAACCCGGCATCCAGTTAAGAAATGAAGCCCAGTTAGTGGGTGAAATTACGGTAACACTATGCCCAAACTGCATTAAAAAATGATATAACCCAAGCGTAGAACCCATAGCATCTCCATCTGGTTTTTGATGCATCGTTATAACAACTTTTTTTAAGATCGAAAGCTGGGGGTATAAATTCTTTAATGACTCCATAAATAAGGCGCAAAAGTATGGGTAAAAAATGATAATATGCCATAGGATATAATGTAAAACTGTGATAAGATTTTTTTAACATTCAGCTAACCAGCCCGTTTTCTTTAAATATTAATGAGTTTATTCAGCAGCATGGGCTTAACTTTGCGGGCAAAATTGAAATAATGACCAACAGAACTTTTACCATGATTAAACCTGATGCTACTGAAAAAGGCAGCACGGGTGGCATTTTAGAAATGATCAATGCCGCTGGTTTCAGAATAGTGGCTATGAAGATGACACACCTTAGCCAGGAGAAGGCAGGGCAATTTTATGAAGTACATAAAGAGCGTCCTTTTTACGGCGAACTGGTAGAATTTATGAGCCGTGGTGCTATCACTGCTGCAATTCTTGAAAAAGACAATGCGGTTGAAGATTTTCGAAAATTAATTGGCGCTACCAATCCGGCTAATGCAGAAGAAGGAACCATCCGTAAAAAGTATGCAACTTCTATCGGGGAAAATGCAGTGCATGGCAGCGACAGTGATGAGAATGCAAAAATTGAAGGCGATTTCTTTTTCAGCAGGCTAGAGCAGTTTTAATTTTACAAAATATTTTATATGCCGTTTTGCAAAAAAGCAAAACGGTTTTTTTTGGAACAGGCATTTCCCGCTTAATCATTATCGTTGTGTCTCCAAGGGAGTCCTATAGACACTCACTTGTACGGCATATCTTTAATGAGTTTTTACGAAGGCCTAAAAACCGGGTTCCAATTATTTACTATTATGCAGGTATTCCTCACCATCATTCGCTATCGCAAAATATATATCCCATTTGCCATATTTGCAATGGCAATTCATCGTTTGCCTTTATTGTTTAATAGAAATATTTCTTTTTTCAAATTAATGGGCAGCGGAAAGAACGGAACATTTGATAAAACACCCGACCTGCAGCAATGGGCTATACTCAGTGTTCAAAGTTCAAAGTTAAATGTTGAAAGCTTTGACAATAATGTTGCCTCATTTCACAAAAATTTGTATGGCTCATTTATAACAAAATGGTTTTCTTTTTTTGGTTGCGAAACTTTTACTTTGTTGTTGCAACCCATCGAAGGGCACGGTACCTGGGATGGCAAAAAAGTTTTTGGAGAACTGCCTCCTAAAACGGAGTACGAGGGGATGATTGCCATACTTACCCGGGCAACGATCCGTGTTAATAAATTAAAATATTTCTGGCAGAATGTAGCCGCAGTTGCCAACCGGATGGCGGGTTCCAAAGGATTTATTACTTCCTTCGGTATCGGAGAAATTCCGTGGATAAAGCAAGCCACTTTCAGTATATGGCAAAGTAAAGAAGATATGAAAGCCTTTGCCTATGGCATGAAAGCCCATGCAGACGTGATACAAAAAACACGGCAGCAGCAATGGTATAGCGAGGATATGTTTACCAGGTTTAAAATAACCGGGAGTATTGGAACGATAAAAGGAGAAAAGATCAACCTTGGTTAGAACCGGAAAATCTCGAAAGGAAAATTGTAAATTTGGCATATGAAGAATATTAAATTGATAGAAGTTGCTTCAGAAATTGGTGCCGGTACCAGGGGTGCCAGCCTGGGGGTAGATGCGATAAAAATTGCAGCGTTGGATTTTATGAGCAACTTTTTTGTTCATTTTCCTTCAGAAAAAATAGAAGGTTTGAATAATCTTTTATTTGAACCCATCCAATCGCCATATGCAAAGCGCATTAACGGAGTACTCACTATGTATGAGCGCATAAGTAAAGCCGTTAGTGACAGTATGAAAAATAATTTCTTCCCGGTAGTGATCAGTGGTGACCACAGCAACGCCGGTGGCACTATTGCTGGTATTAAAATGGCAAAACCAAAAAGCAAACTTGGCGTGATCTGGATAGATGCTCACGCCGACCTGCACACCCCTTATACAACGCCTTCAGGCAATATGCATGGAATGCCGCTGGCGACAGCTATTGCAGAAGATAATGACGAAAGCAAAGTGCATGAGCTGGATGAAAAAACTGCTAAACTATGGGATCAGCTAAAAAGCCTGGGTAAAATAGATCAGAAAGTATTACCGGAAGATGTGGTGTTTATTTCGTTACGTGAATTTGAAAAAGAAGAAAAATTTTTAATAGAGAAATATGGCATGAAAGTTATTTCTACCGGCGAAGTAAGGCGTAACGGCGCAGAAAGTGTAAGCCGGAAAGTATTGCGTTACCTGAGCGACTGTACAGATATTTATGTAAGCTTTGATGTGGACAGCCTGGATTCGGCTATATCCAAAGGCACGGGAACCCCAGTAAACAATGGGCTTCGGGAAAGAGAAGCAGAAGACCTGATCAGTAAATTTATGCAGAACAGGAAGATATGTTGTTTTGAAATTACGGAAGTAAACCCTACGCTTGATAAAGAAAACCTCATGGCAGAAATTGCCTTTAATATCCTGCAACGCAGCGTGAATGTGTTGATGATGAACTAAATTACCAAAATGAAATCGTTACTTCTCCTATTTGTTATTCTACTAAATGTTAGTGCTGAAGCACAATTACCCGGGTATAAAGACAGCCTGAAAAATTTTCAGCAGAATTATGTGATCAATCATGAAGTAGTAAAAGAAGCAGACAGGAAATATTTTAAATTTTACCCGGTAAGTGAAAAATATCACGTGCTGGCTACATTTAAAAAGCTAACCGATGCAAAAGGGTTTGTAATGAAAACGTCGGGTAAAGAATTGAAAAAATATTTTAAATATGGTAAGCTGAATTTTACATTGGATGGCAAATTACATGAGCTTACTGTTTACCAAAGTGAAAAACTGATGGCGAATGAGCAGTACAAAGATTATTTATTTGTACCCTTTACAGATCTTACCAGTGGCAATAAAAGTTATGGTGGTGGGCGCTATCTCGATTTTTTGATCAGCGATATTAAAGATAATAAATTACTTATGGATTTTAATAAGGCTTACAATCCTTACTGTGCCTATACTACAGGTTTTAATTGCCCTATACCACCCAGGGAAAATGATTTGCCGCTAGCTATAAAAGCCGGCGAAATGGAATTTGGAAAGGGGCATTAAATTTCCTTTTTCAAAGCATGCTTATGATGATGATAATCATACAGCACATATACATTCCTCTAAAATAACTATACAGGTAAACTTTTTTTAGGACGAGTCATGCCTCAAAGCAATTATTATAGTAATAAAAATTGGCGGAAATATTTAATTTAAATTATGGCGTTGAAGATATAGTGTATGCTCCCGTATTAGTATTATAAGATCCTGTAATTGTTACAGTCTGGGTGAATACAGTGCCAAGTCCCTCAACAATAATATTATAATTTTGAAACCCGACTATCGTAAAATAAATTAGTGCGGAATTTGGATAATTTGTAAATGATGTTGCTCCTTGCTCCCAACTAACTCCGAGGTGCATTCCAATTAAACCCGAATTTGGTTCTGTTACTACAAATGTTCCGCCCGAATAGTTGTAGGTAAAATTTACATTATACCCTGTCCAGCCTATCCATTGATTGAAAGAAGCTACTCCTGGCGGACCGTCTTCCACCACCTGATTTGGATCACAACCATCCATCCATGGATATAAACACGATTGGGAAGACGATTCTCCAAAATTATTTTTTTGGTTTAGCTTATTTTTAATGTACTCAATTGGATCAAAATCTTTCCTTAGTGTCCATTTCAACCCTACATTCCCTTGAAATGGTGTTTTGTTGTGATCAAATAGGGTCTTAAAATAAAGTTTTGCTACTTCCTTATTCTCAAATTTTAATGCAGTATTTACTAAATTTGAATTTGATTTTTCAAATCTAACATTTTTTATATTGAACCCAAGTTCATTTAATAATTCTGCTTGTGGATTAAGTATTTCCGAATCTTTTTTTTTACAACTATTTAAAAAAATCCCTAAAGTAAATAGTAGAAAAATATATTTTCTCATATCTTTTTTGTTTTAAAATATTTATAAATTTTGTAAATAATAAAGGTGCATAATGTCAATATGAGAAAGGGCCAAAAAAATAACATAAAATGTGTGCTCATGATTTAAGTTTTATATTGTAAAATATTTCCGCCAACCTCAAATATATACGAATATTTTTCACTTCTTACGGTTTAAAACAATTTTTATTAAATGTTGGTAAATAATGGATTGCAAAAAAAACAAAACTGGCATTACCCTCAAAATTTTCAGCAATAAGATTTCAACAATACAAAAAAACCAAGTTTTATTTACGTTTTTTCTGTACTATTTTATCCAACAAGCTCAATATTTTCCAGCTCTTTAATGTTTACATGAATATATAGCAAGGTTGTTTTTATATTCCTGTGGCAAGCAGATCCTGGATGTATATTATATCTTTACCATTTTAAAAAACGTGAGTGGGATAGATATGCCGCACACTGTGAAAAAACTTATAAAGATTGCCGTATAAAGATTTTCTGCACAAGAGTGCGACGCAACAAAAGCTGATAGTAGTAATTCAGCCAGGCCCAAAA
>JBDUCK010000408.1:0-2874 GCA_040003485.1 Ferruginibacter sp.
TTATGTCAACAACAGCAATTCCGGCAGGAACAAAATGGTGGAACGGTGGAAGAAGCCCGTTTAATGCCAGCTATGGTAAAGTGATGATGTGGTATTTTTTAATGAGTGATGCCTTTACGTTTGGGGCATTTCTTATCAGTTACGGCACTATCCGCTTCAGCGTAAATCATTGGGCAGATCCTAATCATGTATTTAATGCATTTCCTTTTGCAGGGCATACAAACCTTCCCCTGGCGTTTGTAAGTTTAATGACATTTATCCTGATCTTCAGTTCTGTTACGATGGTGTTAGCCGTACATGAAGGACATAACATGAACCGCAAGGGCGTAGAAAAATATATGCTGCTTACTATAGTTGGTGGGCTGGCTTTCTTAAGTTGCCAAGCCTGGGAATGGACGCATTTATTAACCGGCGAACATATTGCCTTGTTGAGTGATGGTACACTGGGCGCATTACCTACCACGGTAAAAGCAAATCCATGGGGTACAGACCTGCCTCATGAAGCTATGCTGGCGGCTTTGCAAAAAACACCGCATGACCAATTGGTAACAATTGCTTCCACCCTGCATCATGGAACAGAAACGCCAAGTCACAATGTTTCTGCTTTATCTAATCCGGAATTGATAAATCAAATTACATCATCAGGACTGCATGCAACCAATAGCGGCCCTATAGCTTTTGGCGGATACTTTTTTGGCATTACCGGCTTCCACGGCTTCCACGTTTTTAGTGGCGTAATTATTAATATTATTATGTTTATAAAAACAAAACTTGGGCACTTTGATCAGCGTGGCCATTACGAAATGATAGAAAAAGCCGGGCTATACTGGCATTTTGTAGATCTCGTTTGGGTATTTGTATTCCTTTGCTTTTACCTTATATAATTAAAAACCAAGAAATTTATAACATCAACAAAATTATTTATGAGTCAACATATTATATCACCGGAAATAACATTTGCACCAGAGCATGGGGAAGGAACCAAGAGGATATGGAAAATTTTTTGGCTTTTGTCTGCATTAACTGTTGCTGAATTAGCGTTAGGAATAGCTATCTATACCATTCATAAAGGCGAAAATCCCAATGCTACATTGGTATTGGCTTTCAAAGGGATGGTTTGTATTCTTACCCTGGCAAAAGCGTATTACATTGTTTCTGTTTTTATGCATTTGGGAGATGAAGTAAGAAATATGATAATGACGATTGTCGTGCCGCTTACTTTATTCGTATGGTTTATTATTGCATTCCTATCAGATGGTAACAGTTGGAAAAACCTGCGTAATACCGATGGAGGAAGTAAACCTGATACACACCTTCAGGTAGCACCCGCCGCAAAGGAAAAAGGCCAGAAAGATTAAAACTTAAAAATTTATTTATAAATAGTTAAACCATCGTTCTGCCATTTGGTAGCGATGGTTTTTTTGCATTATGAAATTCACTATTAATCAATTTACAATCCTGCAGTTTAAACCAATCCGTTATTTTGAATAAAAGATCAGCGCTCTCTTTAATGCTTGCTATACTGTTACCGCTTACCGGTTACTGGCTGGTAAAATTTTACAGCAAAGATGCCGTACATATGCCTGCACATTATTTTTTTGATAGTGTAGCCGTGAACGAAAAAAGTGGCAAAACGAGTACAGACACCATCTGGCATAAAGTAAAAAATCTTTCATTTACCAATCAACTAGGCCAAAAAGTTTCCCTGGATGACCTGCACGGTAAAATATTGGTGATAGATTTTTTCTTCACCCATTGCCCGACCATCTGCCCCGGCATGGCACGAAGTATGAAAAAACTGCAGGACTCTTTTGTAAAAAATGACAGCATCGTTCAATTTGTTTCCATCAGTATAGATCCGGAAAATGATAGCGTGGTTAACCTTCGCAAGTTTGCAGACCGTTTTAATGTAAACCATGATACCTGGTGGTTTGTATCCGGAGATAAAAAAGAAACATACAATTTTGCTTTGCAGGAAATAAAAGCCAGCGTTGCAGATAGTAATGTAGATACGGCTTTTATTCACACGGAGAATTTCTTTCTATTAGATACTAACCGGATAGTACGGGGATGGTATAATGGCTTTGATACCCTGAAACAGGCAGAACTGGCACGGGCCATACCGACCTTAATGTTAGAACGGGATAAAAAAAGCCCATCAGTACTCAGGGAATTTATTCCAATACTTCCCATTATATTTATTGGTATCGGGATCGTAATTTTTATAATGACACTTATAAATAGAAAAAGATTTAAATGAACAGGAATGTAACGTTTGCGCCTTCTTTGCAAAAGAATGATAGAAAAGCCCGGGTATTAATTTTCACGGTATCAATTATTGTATTTACGGCAGTTGTGGTATTAAGCAAAGTGAAATTATTATTGAACCTGCCGTTCAACTCCCATGTATTTGCAAGTTTTAATGCGGTAGTTAATTCTATGGTAGCTATTCTTTTACTGGCGGGGCTTTGGGCAGTAAGACAGCAGAAATATTTGCGCCATAAAAAAATAATGCTGACAGCTATAATGCTTTCTGTAATTTTTTTACTGAGCTATATTGCCCATCACCTGCTGGCCGGCGAAACTAAATTCGGCGATTTAAATCATGATGGTATTTTAAGTGACACAGAAAAACTACAGGCAGGCAGTGTAAGAATTGTATATTATATACTTTTGCTTACGCATATTCCTTTAGCCGCCATTATATTGCCTTTTATTTTGTTTACCGCCTACCGCTCTCTAACCGGTGAATACGCAAAGCATAAAAAGCTTGCCCGTATTACCTGGCCTATCTGGTTTTATGTAGCCGTAAGTGGTGTAGTGGTTTATTTAATGATACAACCATATTATACTTAAAATGGAAAAAGATTATAT
>JBDUCK010000115.1:0-9630 GCA_040003485.1 Ferruginibacter sp.
CGGGTAATACCCAGTTCCCTGGCGGCTTTAGAAATGTTACCGCTGTGTTTTTCTATCACTTTTAAAATAGTATTTTTTTCCAGGCTGCTTAATTTTAAATCGCCATCTTCTTCGGCTAAGGTACTTACGGCTTCAAGTGGAGAAAAAATAATGTCTGATGATTTCAGCACATCCTGCTCTGCCATTATCACCGCTCTTTCTATACTGTACTGCAGTTCTCTTACATTGCCCGGGAAAGAATATTGCAGCAATTTTTCCTGGCAGGCGGCATCAAATTCCGGTACCGGTTTTATATACTTATCTGCATAAATTTTTGCATAATGCTTTGCCAGCATCAGGATATCATCTTTTCGTTTTCGCAGCGGAGGTATGGTTATTTCCACTGTGTTTATCCGGTATATCAAGTCTTTCCTGAACCTGTTCTCATTGGCCAGTTCGCTCAAAGGCAGGTTGGTGGCGCATACCAGGCGGATGTTTACCGGTATCTGTTCATTGCTGCCAAGCCTGGTTATTTTTCGGCCCTGCAGTACCGTTAGTAGCTTTGCCTGCTGCTGCAGGGAAATGTTACCGATCTCATCTAAAAATAAAGTGCCATCATTCGCTGCCTCAAAACGGCCCACCCGGTCTTCCCGTGCATCTGTAAAAGCGCCTTTTTTATGGCCAAATAATTCGCTTTCAAAAAGCGATTCTGTCAATGCGCCAACATCTACTTTTACAAAAGCATTTTTTGCCCGCAGCGATCTTTGATAAATAGCCTGGGCCACCAATTCTTTACCAGTGCCGTTCTCACCCAGTATCAAAACGTTGGCATCGGTTGGTGCAATTTTTTCTATTTTATAAAATATTTCTTCCATCACTTCGCTGTTGCCAAGCAATTGTGTACCAATTACAGAATCCTTTGCTACTTTAAGCGAAGCAGAACTATCGCCACTTGTTTTTTTACGCAGAATTTCTTTTATGTTCGTTATCAGCCGTTCATTGTGCCAGGGTTTTACTATAAAATCTACAGCGCCTTCTTTTAGCGAACGCACCGCCAGGTCTATATCTCCGTAGGCAGTTATCATTATCACCGCCATTTCTTTATCCAGTTCTTTAATTTTTTTTAGCCAGAATATTCCTTCATTGCCGGTGTTTATGCTGCTGTTAAAATTCATATCCAGCAGTACAATATCAAATGTTGTTTTAGCAAGCAAAGAGCGGATATTCTCAGGATTTTTTTCTGTGGTCACTTCTTTTGCTTCTGTTTTCAGCAACATTTTTACGGCGGTAAGCACATCTGTATCATCATCAATTACCAGTATAGAAGCGTTCTTTAAATTCATAATGTTATTTTTTTTAGCCGGTCACAAAACCTTTGTGGGCCTGCATGGGCGTCGCACTCTTGTACTATAGTATTTCTGTGGAGCAATACAAAATCAACAGTAATTCTTTTTATAAGGCAACTTTAATTGTAGCGAAATTATTGCCGGGGCTATTCCCTTTTAACCTCGCTTGTCAGCACAATGATACCAAATTTTAAAATCATTTTTTGTGTGACCAGCAATAAAAGTTTTTAACTGCCAGAGGTTGTATCAAAAAAGGATACAGGCTGTATCAAAAGCGTACACTGCATTTCAGCGATGCTGTACAAAATATTGATAAGCAGGTTTTTATTTTTTGGCACAGCGTTGATAAGACCTGTTTGAACTTTTTTAAACAAAAAAATTATAAAATTAGAAATTATGAAAATGCAAACTCCCACTTTATTTCTTAACCTTTTGGGGAAAGAAGAAGTAAAAAGATTAACCACTATCGTTACAGAAGTTTTGGCTGACTACAGGCCAGCCTTAGCGCCTAAAGTTTTTAGTGCCGCACAATTGTGGAATATACAGCGGCAGAAAAAAAGTGTTGGGCAAAGAAGATTTTTGCGATAGAGAATTCTTAGGACTTCAGCAGAAGCGCACCATAGATGTAACTGCTGACGGATTATGAACGTTCCCAGTTGGTATACCGTAAAAGGGAGTGACACAACGATGATGCTATGGAAATCTGCTGCCGGTTTCAAAATATCTTTTGTGAAATACGCTATAACAAAGCTGTATCAAAACCGGACACTTGTTGTAACAATAGCGTACAGCAGAAATTACATTGTTACTTTAAGCAGTTGAAAAGCAGCAGTTTAACATTTGGCATGTGTTTGTTTAGTATGTGATGAACAAATCATTTTTTTGAGGCAACTGCAATGAACAAACTTTAAAAAATTAATTAATTACATAAAAGAATGGACAGGGTAATAGAAAAAAAATACTGGAACCGCAAACGGATTTTAATGATAGGCGGAGGTACAGCTTTACTGGTGCTTATAGGTACAAGCATATATTTTTCATCAGGTAAATCAAAACTTAATGTTGGAACCGACAGGATCACTGTAAGTGAAATTAAGGAAGGAGCCTTCCAGGAATTTATCCCGGTGAATGGTGTGGTGTTACCGGTAACAACAATTTATTTAGATGCTATGGAAGGCGGCAGGGTAGAAGAAAAATATGTAGAAGACGGTGCCCTGATGAAGAAGGACCAACCCATCATGCGCCTTAGCAATACCGACCTGGAACTGCAACTGGCCAATGAACAGACCGCTGTATTTAATGTGCTGACCCAAATGCAGAACACACAAAATAATGCAGAGCAGAATTCTATAAACAGGCAAAACCAAACTGCAGATGTGGACAATGCTTTAAAGGAAGCAGAGCGGTTATATAATGTAAACAAAAAGCTGTACGATCAAAAAGTGATAGGAAAGCAAGAATTTGAATCGAGTTATAATATTTATAACTACCAGGTAAAAAGAAAAAAACTTGCCGATGATATTTTAAAACAGGATGGCACTTCCATGAAGGAGCAGGTGGGGCAGTCACGGGAATCGTACGCAAGAATGCAGAATACACTGGCACTGATGCGCAAGAAAGTTGGTGACCTGATTGTGAGGGCGCCGGTAGATGGGCAGCTTACTTCCTTAGATGCTGAGATTGGGCAGAATAAAAATAAAGGAGAGCGGCTGGGCCAGATAGATGTTACCAGTGGCTTTAAAGCGAGGGTGGATGTAGATGAACATTATATCTCCAGGGTTTTTATCGGGCTTAGAGGAGAGGCACTGATAGCAGGAAAAAATTATTCGCTGATCATAAAAAAAGTGTACACCCAGGTTACTGCCGGCAGGTTCCAGGTAGATATGCAGTTTACAGATTCTATACCATCCGGCATTCGCCGTGGGCAAACGCTGCAGATAAGGCTGGCCCTGAGCGACGAAAGAAAAGCCTTGCTTTTAGCGAAAGGCGGTTTTTACCAGCAGACTGGTGGCAACTGGATATTTAAAGTAAATGAGGGCGGCACCGTTGCTTATAAAACAGATATTCAGTTGGGCAGCCAGAACCCGGATTACTATGAAGTATTGCAGGGATTAAAACCGGGAGATAAAGTAATTACGAGTAGTTATGAAAATTACGGAACTATACAGGAGTTAGTATTAAAGCCCAATAAAGGGGAATAAAAAATTTTTTAAAAATATTCTTAACACAGGTTTAGACAAAATTTATAATAAAAAAAATACTTTTTATGAAACTAAAACTGAAAATGCTTATGCTTTCGAGCCTGTTCTTTTTGACAGTGAATTTTTATGTTTCTTCTAAAGAAAATACTTTTCTCTGCAAAATGAATTGCCCGGTTAAGTGTACTGAAACTAAAATCAACTCAATACAGACCGGGCAAAAAGTGGGCGGCACTGCTGAAGTATACTCATCGGTATTACTGCCAGGCGACTGGATATATTATTATTAAAGGGAAAAAATTGTCCATGACAATAGACAAGTCAACAATAAAACATTCTACAATAAAGCAATAAAAAAGTAAACCATGCATCAACCAAATAATATGATAAAGATAACTGAACTGGAAAAAATTTACCGCACTGAAGAAGTAGAAACAGTTGCCCTGAGTAAGCTCACTTTAGAAATTAAAGAAGGCGAATTTGTTGCTATTATGGGGCCATCAGGTTGCGGCAAAAGTACTTTGCTTAATATCCTTGGTCTATTGGATGACCAGGATGGGGGCAGCTTTGTATTCAACGGTATTGAAGTAGCAAAATTTAATGAACGCAAAAGAGCCGACCTCCGCAAACACAATATAGGCTTCGTTTTCCAAAGTTTTAACCTGATTGATGAACTCACTGTTTTTGAAAATGTAGAACTGCCCTTGATCTACACCGGCGTAAAAGCCGCCGATAGGAAAAAGAGGGTAGAAGTAGTGCTGGATAAAATGCAGATCATGCACCGCAGAAATCATTATCCCCAGCAATTATCGGGTGGTCAGCAGCAGAGGGTAGCTGTAGCAAGAGCCGTGGTTAATACGCCAAAATTAATTTTAGCAGATGAGCCTACCGGTAACCTGGACAGCAGTAATGGTAATGAAGTAATGCAGTTGCTTACCGAATTAAATGAGCAGGGTACTACCGTGGTAATGGTAACGCATAGCGAGCATGATGCCAGGTACAGCCACCGCATCATCCGCATGTTAGATGGACAAACTGTTACGGAAAATATATTGGTTTAAGGATACTGCTGTACGCCATGACAGCAGTTTATAAGCAACCGGGTTTGTGTTTTTAAAAAGTATAGCCATGATAAAAAATTATTTAAAAATCGCCTGGAGAAACTTATTGAAAAATAAAACTTTCTCCCTTATAAATATTGCAGGGCTGGCATCCGGGCTTGCCTGTTTTATTTTAATTGCATTGTATGTTGCAGACGAACTCAGCTACGATAAGTTCAATGAAAAGGCAGGCCGCATCTACCGTATAAACTCAGATATAGTGTTTGGCGGAAACAAACTGCACATGGCCGTGACAGCCGATCCCATGGGCGCAGCACTTAAAAAAGATTATCCCCAGGTAGAACAGTATGTACGGATATACGCTTCCAGCGGCCCTAAGCTGGTAAAGAAAGGTGCTACGTTTATTAATGAGCCGAATGTAGCACACGCAGATTCTACTTTGTTTGAGGTGTTTACTTTGCCAGCCGTATCCGGTGATACAAAAAATGCATTGAACGAACCCAACACAGTGGTGATAACTGAATCTACTGCTAAAAAATATTTTAATACCGTTAATGCTGTTGGTAAATTAATTGAGACAAATGATAATACCAGTACGCTGTATAAAATAACGGCGGTGATAAAAGACATTCCACACAATTCGCATTTTAATTTTGATTTTATTTTTTCCATGGATAATGCCGATTATCAATGGGGCCAGTTTATGAGCCATAATTTTCAAACTTATCTTTTGCTGAAACCAGGTACCGATTACAAAGCTTTTGAAAAAAACTTTGCACAGTATATTGATAAATATATAATGCCACAGGCCAAACAGTTTATGAATATAAATTCAATGGCAGAGATGGAAAAGGCTGGTAATAAACTTGAATACAGCCTGATGCCGTTGACAGATATTCATCTTAATTCAGACCGCTACCCAGAGCTGGGTGTGAACGGCAGTATGCAGTATGTATACATTTTTTCGGCGGTCGCATTGTTTGTCTTACTGCTGGCATGTGTAAATTTTATGAACCTTTCTACGGCCCGTTCTGCAGGCCGTGCAAAGGAAGTTGGCATACGCAAAGTGCTGGGTACAGAGAGAAAATCTCTCATCGGGCAATTCCTCACAGAGTCAATATTGATGGCCACAATCTCGCTGTTGCTGGCTGTTGTTATTGTATGTGTAACCATGGCGTACTTTAATGACCTGTCTGGTAAAAGCCTTGCCATTGCTGATTTATTAAAGCCCGCATATTTTGCACTGCTGCTGTTACTGCCATTAATTGTTGGGGTGGTAGCAGGCAGTTACCCGGCATTTTATTTATCTTCTTTTAAACCAATTGCTGTATTAAAAGGAAAATTGAACGCAGGATTTAAAAAAAGTCATTTAAGAAATGTGCTGGTGGTTTTTCAGTTTGCCACATCCATTATGCTAATTATAGGCACTATCATCGTTTACCGCCAGTTGAATTTTATTCAAACAAAAAAATTAGGCTTCAGCAAAGACCAGGTGCTCGTGGTAAATAATACTTATGTGTTAGGCAAAAATGCTACGGTATTTAAAAATGAGATCTCAAAACTGGCCGGGGTAAGCAGTGCAACTTTTGCAAGCTTCCTTCCTGTGGCCAACTCTTCCAGGAATGACAACACTTATTCCAAAGAAGCAGTTATGGATCCCAGGAACAGCCTTAGTACCCAAACATGGAGAATAGACTATGACTATATTAAAACCCTCGGTATGGAAATGCTGACTGGCCGGAACTTTTCAAAAGAGTATGGTTCAGATTCCAATGCTATTATTATTAATGAAACTGCTGCTAAAGTTTTGGGTTATGATAATCCATTAGGGAAAAAATTATATACAAATAATGGGGCACAGGGCGCTTCCGATGTTATTTCCTACGAAATAATCGGCGTGGTAAAAAACTTTCATTACGAATCACTCAAACAAACAGTTGGGCCTTTGTTATTCAGGCTGGGTAATAGAACGGCAGCTACAGCTTTTAAAATAAGCACCGCCAATGTACAGGGGCTGGTAAAAAAGGTTGAAGACAAATGGAAAACGATGGCATCGGGTATGCCTTTCAGTTACCAGTTCCTGGATGACTCATTTGATAATATGTACCGGGAAGAGCAGCGCACCGGCAAACTTGGGCTAACCTTTGCCGTTATAGCCATTTTAATTGCCTGCCTCGGTTTGTTTGGCCTGGCTACTTATATGGCAGAGCAACGCATTAAAGAAATCGGCGTAAGAAAAGTATTGGGCGCCAGTGTTGGCAATATCACCAGCATGCTGTCTAAAGATTTTGTAAAACTTGTTTTAATAGCTGCAGTGTTTGCATTTCCCATTGCCTGGTGGGCCATGAATAACTGGTTGCAGGATTTTGCATTCCGGGTAGATATTGGTTGGTGGGTATTTGCATTGGCAGGTATTATCGCCCTGCTGATTGCGGTGCTCACAGTGAGTTCGCAGGCCATAAAAGCGGCGGTTGCAAACCCTGTGAAGAGCTTACGGACAGAATAAAATCTCCCTTATGCTTAAAAATTATTTAAAAGTAGCCATCCGTTATTTACTTCGGTATAAAAGTTATACCGCAATCAATATACTTGGCCTGGCTGTTGGTATTACCTGCTGTATGCTCATTATGCTTTTTGTAAAGAGCGAATTGAGCTACGATAAATTTCACAGCAAAGCCAATCGTATTTACAGAGTTTGGCAGCATGAAAAAAGCGAAGGTCAGGAGTTTATTAATACGGTAACACCTTTATCAATGGCAGGGGTAATGCAGCAGAATTTTGGGGAGATTGAAAGCAGTTGCCGGGTATTTGCATTTAACCGGTTGGTAAAAGTTGGGGCTAATAGTTTTAATGAAGATATACGGATGGTGGATTCAACTTTTTTCCGCCAGTTTAATTTTAAATTATTGCTGGGAGATAAGAACAATCCTTTTCCCACAAGTAATTCAATTATTATAACAGAAGAAACAGCTAAAAAATATTTTGCTAACAGTAATGCTGTTGGAAAACAGATGGAGATTGAACTGGGCGATGATAAAGTTTTATTTACCGTTTCGGGTGTGGCAGAAAAAAACCCCGAAGAGTCAAGCATAAGATATAGGCTTTTAATTCCTTACTCCAATGCAAAATATATGTTTGGCTCCAATGCTTTTCGTAGCTGGTTTAATGTACAGAGCGAAACATATTTATTGTTAAGGGAAAATGTAAAAGTTGCAGAACTGGTTAACAAATTTCCATCCATGATTAAAACTTATCTCGGAGAAGATTATAAACAAGGTGCATTTATGCTTGGGCTGCAACCCATCACTTCTATTCACCTCGATACCAGTTTGCCTATTGGTAACGAAGCCATCAGTAGTCCAAAATATTCCTATATACTTTCCACCATTGGTATTTTATTATTACTTGTTGCCTGCATTAATTTCATCACTTTATCCATTGGCCGCTCTGCATCAAGGGCATTGGAAGTGGGAGTGAGGAAGGTAATGGGTGCAGAGAGACAGCAACTCATCCGCCAGTTTTGGGGCGAAGCATTTTTACTTACTGTCGTTTCAGTTGTTATTGGAATGATTGCCGCATTTATATTAGTGAAGCCCTTTAACCGGTTAATCAGCCGCAACCTCAGTTTTCATCCGGATAGTAGTTTTATTGTTTTCATTATTGGATTAATTATAGTGATAGCATTAATAGCAGGAATTTACCCGGCAATAATTTTATCAGGATTTAAAACTGTGGAAGTACTGAAAGGAAAGTTAAAAACGAAAGGCACCAGTTGGTTAAGACAAAGCCTTGTAGTTGGACAGTTTGTTACTTCCATTGCGATGATAGTATGCACAATGATTATTGGGGAACAAATGAAATACCTGCAAACAAAAAATCTCGGCTACAATAAAGACCAGGTGATTGTGGTACCCACTAACAAATCAAGCAAGGATGGATTAAAGCTGGCGCAGCTTTATCATGCAGAATTATTGAAACATCCGGAAGTGACAGATGCGGCTGTTTCTTTGTACTCCTTTAATGAAACACCGTGGATTGGATTGGGTATTACTGATGATAAAAAAGTATATCACAATTTTCAGTTTAATGCGGTACTGCCTGAGTTTATAAAAACAATGGGTATTCAAATAAAAGAAGGTAGAAGTTTTGCAGCGGATGATCCTGCTGATTTTACCAGCAGTGCTTTGGTCAATGAAGCTTTTGTGGAAGAATTTGGTTTAATCAATCCTGTTGGCAAAAAGCTTCCCGGCACTTTTGACCAGCAAATTATTGGTGTGGTTAAAGATTTTAATTATGAATCGCTCCATACAAAAATAAAACCATTGATGATGGTGGTAATGCCTGATTCTGTTTTTAGAAGAACGGAAAACATCAATTTTAATGCACCGCCTCAACCGAGATTATCTGTACGAATGAAAACCGGCAGTACAACAGCCAATGTTGCAGTACTGGAAAAAGCATGGAAAGCCATAGCACCCAGCCAGGATTTTGAATTTAAATTTTTAGATGACAGCATTGCTGCCCAATATGAATCGGAAAAAAGAACAAACAGCATTGTAAAAATTGCTTCTTTCCTTTCCATTTTTATTGCCTGCATGGGATTGTTTGGTTTGGTAACACTGGCTGTTGTAAGACGAACAAAAGAAATTGGAATAAGAAAAGTATTGGGCGCCGGAGTGGGAACTATAGTTGTAATAATATCGAGAGATTTTATAAAGCTGGTATTGCTAGCCTTTATCATCGCTTCACCCATTGCCTGGTGGGCCATGAATAAATGGTTGCAGGATTTTGCATTTCGGGTTGATATTGGTTGGTGGGTATTTGTATCGGTAGGATTTATAGCATTACTAATTGCAGCAATCACTGTAAGTCTTCAAGCAATAAAAGCGGCGGTTAGCAACCCGGTAAAGTCTTTACGAACAGAGTGAATAAAATAAGGCCTCACTTATTGCAGAATAAAAATTTTAAGACAGAATAAAACTATGCCATGCTAAAAAACTTATTACTTATTGCACTACGTAATTTTAGAAAAGACAAGTGGTATAG
>JBDUCK010000116.1:0-9602 GCA_040003485.1 Ferruginibacter sp.
CAAAATCCGTTCACTGCCCAACTGTTCTGTTAATGGCCGTATACTTTCTTCTTTTTCTGCCTGGCTTATAAAAGCATCGTCCATGCGAAGTTGTCTTTCTCTTTCTAATTTTTGCTGTCTGTCAGTAGCAGCATAATTTACCTCCCCTACTACACTTTTAAAATGTGACACTGCCATACCCTGTTGCAAATTGAACATATCAAAATTCGCTACCCTATTGTAGAGCATTGGATTATTATCGCCAGCAGCAGGACGGCCAAAAAACTTATCGTATGTAGGCAGTAATTCTACAACCAATACACTAAGGCTGCTGTCTATCGGCAGGCCATATTGCTGCAACATGATCTGTACATCCTTATTGTTCCAACCGGTAATGCCATATTGTATTGCATCGGTATTTATATCAATGATCGGTTTGCCTGCAACATCAAAGGCCTTTCGCTGGCGAACAAATAACTGGTCATCCAATAAAATATTGCGATAAGCTTTATCATCGGCACGTTTTACCTGGGCATACAACAGCGCCCATAATTGTGTACGTGGCGGGTTACTCGTGACGTCGGCGCCATTGAAAACCGTTTGGGCAAAAGGCGCCGTTACCATTATATGTTTTTCGTTGCGGTTAATGATGCAGAATAATTGTGGCAGCGGATGTTGTACGCCGGTAGTACGCAGCGGGCTGCCAAAGCGGGCCTGTGCAGTACTCCATCCCTTCTTATGGCCTACTCTTAATTCATAAGTAAGAAAGCCGAATAATTCCGCCGACGATGCATGCATACCTGGCGGCAACGGCACTAAATAATGCACGGGATCTTTGTCCGCTTTTTTATCAGCGGCGGTTAATTCCTGCATCGCATTTAAACCACTCTTATCATCGGTATGTTGTGGGCTTATAAGGCGGATAGGTTCAGGATTAATTGGGAGCGTCGGTTCTTCCGGCGCCTTCAGCATTTCAAATTCCCAACGGGATAATAAAGGGTCTGGGCTATATGCCAGCATACGGATAAAATAAGCATCGTTCTTATTTTGCAGCGGCTCTTCAAACTCCAACCATAAAAAACGGCGGCGGGGTTCGGTGCTTGAATAGACATCATCACTCACGTATTTACTTTGTGCAATACCGGCGCTCACAATCTTTGGCACTTGTGCAGGCTTGCCCGTTATTGGCAGATGCAATTGCAGCACCGGCATATCATCGGTTTCAACATTAACCGCTGCAGGCAATGACTTAAAGTTGGGCAAAATGCGGTACTTAACCATCAACTCTTCCGGAAAACCAGCAGCATCTTTTGGCTTAGGTTCTACTGCATCTAAAAAACATAAATAGGTTTGGCTCCTATCTGCATTAGACAACGCCTGTATGTTGATAGCCTGCTTCATTTCTATATCACCAACGACTTCTTCATCTTCCCATGCAATAGCATTACGTTCTTCTTCTGTTAACCCTGCGCCCACAAATTTTTTCTGGCGATAAAATTCGAAACTAACTGGCTTAGCTCCATCCCAGGTCCAGTCACGGTTTAGAATTAAAGTAATAGGCACCACCCAATGATTCAACAGGTCGCTCTTGGTAGAAAACGTAATGCTGGTGCTGTCTGGCGCCATGTTATGCCGGATAGCACGGCAGGCGCCAAATTGAATTCTTGTTCCCTGCTTTCCCACCAGGCTTAATCCTTTGGATTCGACTTCAATGGTTTTATCAATCGCATCTGCCAGCCGCTCTATCATACTACTCGTGTGTACCGGGCTGTTATTTTCTACAAATATTTCTGTAAGTGTTGCTTTTAAATACGTATCGGTATCGGGCTGCAGCCAGATACCCCGGATAGTATCTACCTCTGGTAATTCTTTGAATAACTTCTTTTCATTCTTGCCCGCTTTTCGGGTGATGAAAGAAAGCGGTTTTCCTTTGCGTGGCAAATCAGAATTTTGTGCATAATATTCCGGCTTGTCTACTACTATCGGCCTTAATGTAATGCGTATATCCCTTGACGTGGGCAATATGATATCAGCATGTTCATCTATATTATCACCACCGGCTACCAAACCCAAAGTTCCCAGGTCCTGCGAATCTGTAAAGACCAATACCGGGGAATCAACATAGGTAACAGGAATATTACAATCTCCATTAAAATCATCTTTCGGAAAAGGCCTTTGAGTGATGTACAATTTTGCATAGCTTTCATGGCTGTCAGGATTGTGCCGGAGCTGCATATCCATTTCCAGGGCTTTTACTTCTACCAAAACCTCTACCCATTCTACATCAGGATCTGCAAGTCCAATTGGTCTTGCTTTAGTAAGATCAATCTGCATTTCCGCTAAAATACTGGAAGAGTCTGCAATTAGATCCGCCACAGCATTTGGATACCTGCCGGTAAATAGAACTGATGGATAACCCAACAGGGGCCGTTTCATCACCAGCGTATCGTCTGTAAAATATTCTGCGTCGTTCAGCGGCAAAATGTTTTCTAACCTTACGGCCTGGGGCTGCACCGTCCGCCGGAAATCGCAGAATCCTTCGGGAGAAGGAGCGCCATATTTGCGATGTTCATCCAGTGTAGGCCCACCACCACTAATATCTGCCAGCCTTACCCTAAAATCGTATTTGGTACCATACAATAATTCTACATCGTCCAGGCCTGCAGCTTCGTATTGGTCATACTTCCGGGCTTTTTTTTCAGCTATTACGTTATCTTGCTTTTTAAAAATTTCAATCGCATCGTTATCTGTTAGCACCAGACTTTTTCCTGTCCAGTGTGAGTAGTATTGTGGGAGCCAGAAAAGTGTTCCCGGTGTAGCATCGGGCTTAGCAGGATAAACCTCTACCCCTAATTCTTTTTCTTTTCCTGCATCATCAATTAATTCCCCGCCAATTACAAGATCTGCTTTGTTACGCACTTTACACAATGGCATCCATGGGTTAGGATTTGGCTCCACATCGCTGTTTAGCCGCACATCCACCCGGTACTGCAATACACCCATTGGCGCATCCATCCTTTGTTTGGTCGGCAGTGCATCATCTAATTTTATTTGCCGGTTCATCCATATAAGTAGCTGTTCATCATCCCAGCCTAAACGAATTCCGGCATCAGTTATCACCGGCAATTCTTTGTCTTCTTTTTCACGCAACAGGTCACTGCTCACCGGTTGATTAGCATGTACAATTTTGCAAAAGCCATCGTCATATTGTTCCGTTTCAATTAAAAGTTCATCAAAGCCCGAAGGTTGAAGCGGAATGTCTTCATCAAGATTATCACCTGCTTCGGAATCTTTTATCAACACTGGAAATTGTACTGCTGCAAACAAAGCCCGGTCATCATCTTTTTTTAATTTGGGCAATTTTGCCGCATATCTTTTTACCAGTTTTTGTCCGGCAGGCGGTGCAGCATCCATTACTTCTTTATAACTACAACCATCATCCAGGTCCACATATATCCAGCTGCCTTCTTTTACAAAATCCGGGTTCACATCAAAGGTTGCTTCATAAACAAAGCCCACTCTTTCTGCCAGGGCAGGCTGGCGCAGGCATTGCGCAAAAACTTTTCCCCAACTTAAATCATACTTCGATTCAAAGCCAGCTACAGATGGCGTTTTGTCTTTTATGGCGCAATGATAACTGTCGTCAATAGCTGCATCTGGTGTACGGACTCTGGTAAAATTGAAACTATTGCGATAGCTCTCCGGCAAATATTTTCGGGCCCTCTCACCCGCTGTTGGAGGCTTCAACGTATTTGAAATACCGGTAGCAGGTATACCCCCATATTGCGCATCTATGTCTTCAAATATGGGCCTTATGTTGGCCGGCATAGAGATGTCTGTCAATGGAAAATCTTCAGCAATTTCCAGGATGGATGGATATTTTTCTCCATCGGTTATCAATCTTGCCCGAAGCTTTATCACCGCATCTACCCAGGGTACGGTGCCAGGTGCAACCTGGTCTGCAATCAGCGGATTAAAATTTCTTGGAATTACCAGTACACGAAGCGTTAGCTGATTGTTTTTCCAACGCTGCGGAAAACTAAGTATTGAAATTCTTGCATTCATAAAAACAAATTCATATTGTGAATAATTTTTTGTTACCGGCTTTAAAAGCTGCGGTCAGTTTCTGTTGCGTCGCACACTTGTACAAAAAGTAATTGTATTCAGCAGGTAGCTCTCTACTACTTTATGCTAACTGTCTTTGCTCAGACCATTGCTCACTAAAGCTGATGTCTATAATAAAACAGATGCTGATGTCTAAACTAAAAGTTACCTGCGCAATCATGTTGGTGCTGCCCGTTTTTGCATCACCCAATCTTTTCTGCACTTTGCCACTGGCTTCTATCTGGATAGTAACTGTCACAATACCGCCCAAAATATCTGCCCGCCCACGGAACAATACAAATCCACCGATGGTTATCTGTGTGCTGTCCAGGCTCATCTCTACACCTGCAGCAAAATATACGCTCACACTACCAATAACGGGCAGAGCTACTACGGCTTCTACACCAAAACCAAATTTCATGTACAGTGCCGGGCCAATTACGGTATCAGCACTAATGCGAACCGTTACCTGCCCAATGGCATAAATAGTACCTACTCCTACACTCAAACACATCACACTCAACTTACCATAAAACTCTACAAAGGCGCCGGCACTTGGCGCCTGTATTCCTTTGGTGGGCGGCAGCGGAATTGCCACATTAAAATATACACCGGTTTTAAGAGATGCTTCAATTCTTAATGGTGCTGCAGCCGTATCTAAATTCGGGGGGGGGAAACGAAGAACAGGAATTTCTTTATCGGCCTGGAATTTATATTCCCAATTATTAGGACTGTTGCTCATGGCTATTTTCAGGCCCTTCTTTAAAATATCTGTATAATTTGGATTGATAGATAACTGGCTTAGCAATAATAATATTTCTACTACCGGTTGCAGATCTGGCCCAAATTCTAAAACTGGTTCAATGAATTTTGGAGCTTCGCCTTTTTTGGTATCAAATTTTCCACGGATCACCAGGAGTTCAATGAAAGGCCCAAGGTCAACATACATTGACACATCATCCATTTTGTTAAGCCAGTTTTTTGCGGTGCTATCAATGTCTAAATTGAACACAGAAGGATTTCCTTTGGATTCGTACTTGATATATACTTTTACATCGTTTGTTTTTATGATGTAAAAAGGGCTGACCTGTGTCAGGGTCTGATCAAGTATTTTTCCGGGGTCAACTTTGTTCAGCAGTTTATACCCTTCTTCTTTTATCTTCACTTCATAATCGGCGCCTATTTTTGTGATTGATGGCAAGTCTTCCAGTTTTGGAAAAATGCCTTTACTATTCATCAACCTGTACGCATCAGCAAGATCAGGAACGCTTCCTTTTAAAACATCCACACCCATTTGAAACAGTGGATTGCGGAATAACACTTTATTTTCGCCGGTACTTTGCAAAAAAGCATACTGCATTGCACGTGACTCCAAAGCTTTAAATAATTCTGTAGCCTCAGCAACATTTACTGCCTGCGTTTTATCCTGCGTATAATTCAGGGTGCCGGCCACAAAATTCCGGATGCCCTGCCGCACAATGGGTATTGTATCATTGCCGCTCAACGGCAATACCTCTTTGGTTGATGCATTATGTTTAACTACACTCCAGCTACCATCTTTTGGCAATATTGGTGTTCCTTTAGCGGCGGCAACAAACACTCTTTTATTGGAACTATCATGGCTGGGGTTCACTTCCACCCTGGTAATCCGCATCAGTTGTTTGGATTGATGAATGTTTACTGTACAATCAACCGGGCCACCCAATCCATTCATTTGCTGTAATAGGTTGGCAAAATCTTCTTCAAAAATAAATACACCTTTTGGCGCTAACTGCAGGTAGCCCAGCATTCGTTGGCTTAGCACTTTTCCATCAGTCGCACCCTGTGTTACATTATCCAGTTTTACATCTGCATCAAAATAAACCGGCACCAGGTTTACCTCCAATGGTTGCGGCGGTGGCGCTACGGCAGGATGGCCGTCGTTGCCAATATAAACACCGGTAGTTTTATTCCACGTAGTGGTGAATGGTTTTAGGGTGGTATCTTCTTTTATATTGCGAACATTGAATACACCTTCTACCGTGCCGGGATGAAAATTGTATGTACGTAATTTCTCTACCTGCAATGCAGCTTGCACAGCTGCATCGGCACTGTCTTTTATCGGAGTTCTGAAATCATAGATGCCATCACTCTCAGCCTTCCAGCCACTATCGGTACGCCACGGAAAACCATTACTGCCACGATAAATAGTGATAGTACGGACTACACGTATACCCCAGGGATAAATAACACTTTTCACCTGTATCACTTCGTGTGCTGTGCGGCCACGCCATACATCAAACATAGCCTGCGAGGTTTGTGCCAGCGCTGCATTTGCATTTACCCAATGACTGAAAATATTAGCACCATACCCGCTGAAATCATATCGTTCCAGTGGCATGTACATGCCCGGTGGTGTAGGGTCCAACCCGGTTTCACTACCAAATTCTTTATTGAAAATTTTAGTTACGCTGCCTGATAAAACACTCCGGTTATTGGTAGTTGGAAAAATAAGGTTGTTGATATTCGGCAATTGATGGGCACTGCCTAAAAACTTTTTATGGTTATTAATTTTATCAAAAAACCCCTCCGTTTTTATCTGCAGTCCTGTCGCAAGATCTCCTTTAAATGTCTGTTCAATCAGCTCTACCAAAGGTTTTGAACCATCGCTGTTTTTTAAATACATCGCTAAAGCCATCATGCCATTTGATAAAGTAAAATAACTCCAGAGCGGCAGATCATCTTTATTATAGGCTTCTGTCACCTGTTTGGTTAATGGTATTGGCGCAAGGTTTACCGGCTTATTACTGGTATTGGCAATCTGTGCAGGCACACCGTCATTTAAATAATACAATATGCCGGGAAATGGATCTTCGGCAGGGTTTACTATTTCGGAAGCATTCAGCATCGGCTCCCAACTTATTTGCGGCAACGCATATATCTGTACCAGCCGGCTGGTAGCATGTACATCAAGCCCCTGGATGGTTATGGGGTTACCGGTTATTTCTTCTTTAACGGTATGTGTTTTTCTGAAAATAAAATCATCGTTGGAGAAAGCAAGACTTACACCCATCAGGTCGGCATTAGTGCTTACATCCAGCAAGGCAAAAGCATTTCTAAAAAGCGATACACTGTCGCCTGCATAAGACCTGTTTACGGACATCATGATTTCTGTATCCATGGAAAGCATGTGGTTACTTTCTTCCGCATTATCTGTTACATCTTGCCATTTCTGGGTCAGTAATGTTGTGGACCGCTGAAGATTTGAGCGCTGAATTGCACCCAGTATTTCGCCATTCTTTAAACCATCAAAGCGCAGGTTGCGGCCCTGCCATGCCTGTGCATCATTATTTATATTATTCTGTGCACTTACAGGTTTATCTCCCAGGAAAAAATTAATAGAGGGCGCATTAAAATTATCCCAGTTCATCAGGCATACCAGCAAGGCGGTAATTTCTGATAGCAGGTGTTTATTTTGCAAAGGCTCGTTATTGGGACCTCTGAGTTGTCTTCGTTTAAGAAAAGAAATATTGGCGGCATAAGGATCTGGCAAAGTGGGTAAATATTGAATTAATCCAAATGAATAAACCAACAGGCATTTATCAAAGCTGTCTTCTGTTTTTAAATCGCCATACAACAATATTCCATACACTGGGCTTACGGTAAGGAGTGCATTGTTCAATGCGATTGCTATGGCTTCAAAACTAATAGGTGGAACATTTACACCTGGTACAGGCTTGTAATTTTTTATAAAATTATCCCTGATAATATCATCATCATACAGCATAGCAATCTGTAGATCTTTGCTGATAGTTAATGTAAAAACCGTTTGCAGACTTTCTACTTTAAAAGGAAGGCCGTTTGCCTGCACGGGCTTATCAACATTATTTATGCAGTTAGCCTGGGCAGATACACTCTCAGTACCTTTTTGTAAGCTATCATAAAAAAAGAAGAATTGTTTTGTATAGA
The DNA here is from genome assembly GCA_040003485.1 of Ferruginibacter sp. Lineage (GTDB taxonomy): Bacteria > Bacteroidota > Bacteroidia > Chitinophagales > Chitinophagaceae > Ferruginibacter. The sequence goes on from JBDUCK010000116.1 coordinate 8,032, forward strand.
GCAAGTCTATGTACTGCACTGGCTTTTCAATGCCGTCTATGGTTTCCTGCCAGAGATTGTATCGCTGCTTACCGGTAGGGTTAGCCGCAAATAAAGTGGCAATATTAATACGTCCCGGCATCAGCATTACTAATGCATTTTTTAATTGTGCACTGCTTTTTTCAAACAGGTTCGCATCTTTTAATCCCAGCCAGCTCGCCTCCAGCCCTTCTGTTACACCAAGTACCATTGCCCCGGTGCCATCTGCCTGCAATGGCGCATTAATATTAATGGCTGCGGCACTAAGGCCCCATTCCGTGTCTGCAATAACTGCTTTACCTGCTATGGCACAAACAGAACTCTTACATAGCTGCACCTCAAATGCTGTAACATCTGCTTTATACGGAATTAAAATGCGGTTTATTTCAGGGCTCCATCGCATCGCCCTGGTATTATCAAACACAAAATTTATAGCCTGCCCATAAAGATTCCAACCGGCAGGTCCTGCGGTTAATGACTGACCCGTGTTATTGAGGGTGAAATCTAACGTTTTAGGTAGCTCAATTGTTGCTTCTTTTATATCAATGCCATTATCGTCAGGAGAAATATCTTTTACAACTTTTTGCTCAAGGTGTAGATGTACAGCAGCCTCCATGCCATTGGGAACAATTAATTTATTTCCTGCACCAATAGTTAACGGGCCGGTAAAACTCAGTTCCCCATCTGCAACAGTTAAACCGCAAAATAAATTATCAGGCGATGCAGTGGCAAATAAATCTGCATGGATCCAGACACTGCCCTTGGGAATTTTATAACTGCGTGGGCCAATAATATTGATCCGGTTATTTACCTCCAGGGGAAGCAGCATAAACGGCTGTAACGCACCCTGCAACCAAACCTGTACCACAGGAATAATTCTATAAATATCAAACCAAAATCTACGACTGTCCCGGTTTATAAAAGGTCCTAAAGTATTGACAACACTGGCTCCCCTGCCCCACTCCGGTACACTGCCCCTTACCTGGCTGCTGATGAAAGGTACCTGGCGGCGAAACACCTGTATGCTGGTGTCAATTGTTTGCGGCGATTCCTGTACACGTTGCAGTACATTGTTTAAATGCTGCAGATCTTCTGCTGCCAAATGATGTGTAGAAAAATTTTCAATCTCTTCAAACTGAAATGAACCGGGAATATTTAAAGAGGGCTGATTAATGATGGCTGAAGCAACTGCCTCTTGTAATTGGATTACCGAATTGGTATCGGAATTATTATTTAATGTTATGTCGCCACATAACCTTGCCAGCAGTGCAAGCAAATTTTCGTTCATAGAAAAAATTGATAAGATTAATAATTGCTTGCTGGCGAAAGGAGCTTTAGGGGATCTAACAACGGATGTTGAATACTATAATTAAACCATAATAATAAAAAGTAAAATTTACAAATACAAGTAAAACATATTATTATTTTATTAACAGGAAAGTTTTCTTATTAGTTTTATCGATGTAATAAAGAAACAAATAGAAAGGCATTTTAGAATTAGATGAGTATGACAAGTTTCAATATCTTTTCCCAATAACCTCTAAAATATATTA
>JBDUCK010000409.1:0-2863 GCA_040003485.1 Ferruginibacter sp.
ATTTATCGCGTCGAAGACAACGTCCGCGCGGCCCCCAAATTCCTGATGAGTCGTGCGGATGCCTGTATCGACGACGTAGACATGTGCACCCGCACCCGTGCCTGTATAACTGTAAGTCGTGTCCATCGGCAGACTGCGCTGATCGATGCGATCCAAGTTCCAGCCTGCATTCGTTTGGGTTTCAGCAATAGTAACTATGGAGTCTTCCTCGACAAATTGCACGCGCTCGTTTCGGCTCAACGCTTCAGCTTCGGCCGCGGACATTGTGACCGAGTAACCTTTGATCGCATCGGCGAAAACATTGCGGATCGTGCCGCCATAAAGCGATGATAAAAACTGGGCCTCGGCGTCCACCTCGACCCCCACAGCGTTGCGACCGATGTAGTCCTCATTCAGAACGACTATGTACTGGTCGGATATGGGCTGGTTCGAGCGGTATAACTTAGTTTTCTGACCTGAGGTTTTTACGGGGAGGAAAGTTCCAACTACCAGCAGCGCGGCAGCGAAAGCGAGGGAAAGAATCGTTAGTTTTCTCATTTAGGTAACTCCGGTGTGATTGGAAAGTCGGAAGATAGAGATGACTTTTTGAAGTGGGGATGAAGGGGCGGACAGGAGATGTCCGATAAACAATGTAAAACAACGCTAATCCAGTGTCAACAGTATTTTTTCAAAATGACTGGTGGTTCGGTCAGCGTGACCGAAAATGATAAAAAGAGTTCTCGAAACATCCTTCTCGTGCCGTTTGTGACGAAATTTCTTTGTCACTGCGGGGCGCAAGACACGTCGTTTTGACTCGTGCATGCACGCCGCGGAAAAAGTCGCTAAGATATCCTTGACCGGAAAACGATGTGAGCTGTCGGCGAGATTCGAAAGGTATAAATGATGGAAGAAATTTTAAGAAATTTAACTGGAAAGAAGATCGATGTGAGCTGCGGATCAGGCCCGATCTTGAGGGGAGAGGTGAAGGAAGTCAGGGATGGAGTTCTATATCTTCGAGATGAGGAAGACAAGCCAGCCTACGTTTCTATAACGAAGATCGCCTCCGTGTACGAGTGCTCGGATACATCATCCCGTCCCGGCTTTATCGGATGATCCTCATACCAAAGATAAAAGTCCCGACGACTTCCCCTCGTCGGGACTTTGAATTTTCTGTCAGAGGAATCTACTTTCCTGAGATCTCTTCGATCACCGCCTCACGCGACGGTGCAGTCGCCAGACGTCTAAATCCAACGATCCGCGTTTCCCAGTAACCTGCAAATGGTGAGTAAGTGATTCCTTTGCTCGATGACGCGTGGTAGAAGCCATTCTCATCCGCCACAATTCCTATATGGCCGAGGCCGTTGAGGAACACGAGCGTTCCGAGTTTATATCGTGCATCACCTTCAACCGGTTGCGAGATCGACCAAAGGCTCCTTACATTCTGACGCTCGAAATTGATTCCAGCCTGGTTAAAGACGCTCCACACAAATCCTGAGCAGTCATACCGGTTCGGGCCTGTCGATCCGAACCGATAGGGAATCCCGAGACGCGATTGGATGCCTTGGATAAGAAGGTTCGACGCGAGCGGGCTATACGCAAGCCGTCCGGCATTAAGCGAGGCCGCTGCCGCGTTCATAGCCATCGACATCGAAGTCTTTTTGACAAGCGGCTCTTTGTTTTCTGCGGGGACGACCAGTGCGTTGGTCAGTATTGGACGGGATGTCGGAGCGTTTGAAGGAAGTGAAGAAGAGAGCGATTTCGTTTTATCTGTTGTGTCTGCAGGGTTCGGTGGTTGGTTGATCGGGCGGCTCGAGGTCGATTTAACTATTCGGGGCCGATCTTGGGATGAACCTGTCGAACTGAAAACAAAAGTAACTAATAGTGCGCAGAACAAAAGATATGAAATCTTCTTCAAATTATTCAAAACGTATACTCCTAAATTTTTCTCTTAGCAGGGCAAGGCCGGAAGGGCGTGAAAAAGCAACGGTGATCGGTAACCAAATGAGGTTGCAAACTCGGGATTCGCCGAATTTGGTCGAGACTGAATTTTTCTTTTTGCTTATTGTCGCCCGAACTACTTTTTGTAGTTCCCAAATCCGAATCGAGTCGCGGCATGGAACCGCTTGTCCGGATTTCAGCTAAACGAGAGGTTACCACTTTGGGTACGGCGGGCGCAAACAGGTTCTCGGAAAAATTTCCAGAGTGCGATTTCGGCCTGTAAAACAAAGACTCTTCTAATACTGGATTAGAAGAGTCCCCGGCCTACCTTCCCGCCCGCCTACCTTCAGTTGTCATTCGTATGCGAAGAGAAACTGCCAATACGAAGAGCTCTCCAGAAAAAATAAAGGGCCCGGAAAAATCCGGGCCATAGTCATAAAATTTAATGAGCGGACTAAGCCGAGAACGAAGTTCCACAGCCGCAGCCGCCGGTCGCGTTCGGATTCTCAAATGTAAATCCTGAACCCATCATGTTCGAGGTGTAGTTGATCTCGACTCCGTTGAGATACTGGGCCGAGAACATGTCGACGAAAAGCTTGATGCCGTGGCGATCGAGAATGAAATCGCCCTGACGCGAATCTTCTTCAATGTTGAGGCTGTACTGAAAGCCCGAGCATCCGCCCGGAACGACACGAACACGCAGTCCGGCCGTATTGGTCAGATCCTCTTCGCCTTCGAAGAATTTCTTGATCTCTTCGGCCGCACTTTCCGTAACGCTCAATTCAACTGTCGGAGTTGCTACTGCTGACATGTGATATTTGTTTCTCCTTAAATAATTAGTTTCGCCTCACAGGCGAAACCTTACGTTAATGTAAATATTAGACCAAAAGCTAGCGATTTCACAAGCGGAAGATGCGTTCATCTAGCAGGACCGGTATTAAGATGA